>JAKSRN010000001.1 GCA_024403585.1 Lachnospiraceae bacterium
ATTTTTTGTAACAGGCGTGAATGGTCAGCTGGGCCATGATGTTATGAATGAGCTGAATAAAAGAGGTCATGAGGGTGTAGGATCAGATCTTGCAGAATGCTATGCAGGTGTCGCAGACGGAAGTGCAGTAACTACCATGCCATACATGGGTCTGGATATCACTGACAAAGAGGCTGTAGAGAAAGCAATCACTGAGATCAATCCGGATGCAGTGATTCACTGTGCAGCATGGACTGCAGTAGATATGGCTGAGGATGATGATAAAGTAGCAGCTGTAAGAAAGGTTAACGCAGGCGGAACTCAGAATATTGCAGATGTATGTAAAAAACTGGATTGCAAGATGCTCTATCTTTCTACTGACTATGTATTCGATGGACAGGGAACAGAGCCATGGCAGCCAGACTGCAAAGACTACAAACCTCTGAATGTTTACGGACAGACAAAACTGGAGGGAGAGCTGGCAGTAAGCGGAACTGTTGACAAGTTCTTTATCGTACGTATCGCATGGGTATTCGGTCTGAATGGTAAAAACTTTATCAAGACTATGATCAATGTTGGAAAAACTCATGACGAAGTAAGAGTTGTAAACGATCAGATCGGAACACCAACCTACTGCTTCGACCTTGCTCGTCTTCTGGTTGATATGTGTGAGACAGAAAAATACGGATACTACCACGCAACCAATGAGGGCGGTTATATTTCCTGGTATGATTTCTGTGTAGAGTTCTACAAACAGTATGGACTTACAACAAAGGTTACACCGGTAACAACAGCAGAGTATGGTTTAAGCAAAGCTGCAAGACCATTCAACAGCAGACTGGACAAGAGCAAACTGATCGAGAACGGTTTCCAGCCACTTCCAACCTGGCAGGATGCGGTGTCCAGATATCTGAAAGAAGCAAATCTGTAAAAACGATCCTTAGAATCTAAATTAAGGAATTGGTTAAGAAGATAAGGAATCGGTTAAGAAGAACATAATAAAGGCGAGGCATGATGCCTCGCCTTTATTATGTTCTTCATTAGATTTTTATTCTGTCTGTCAGGTGGATCAGTTGTGTTTACGGCGTCCTATACGCAGATGAAGGATGACCAGGATCAGGAAGATACACCAGGAAACAACAGTGATCAGTAATGCTGTTTTCAGAAGCGGCTGCTGATAATCCAGACGGATATCGTGACTGCCGGCAGGGAGATGGATGGCAGAGAAGCCATAGTCTGCACGAAGGATCTCCTGTTCCTCACCGTCAACTGTGATGGTCCAGCCATTCTCGTAAGGAATCGGGAAGAATACATATCCATCCTCTTTCAGTTCCGCAGTGCACAAAATGTGACTGTCGTTGTAGGTATCTGTTAATGTGATCTCTGCTGTACTCTCCGCTTTCTTAACAGAAGGAGCTGTATAGAAATGGAAGTCAGACAGGGAAGTGATCAGGTTTGGATCCCAATTGTGGATATAGAGACCATCGGATCCCACCGGAAGCTGCATCTCAACCGTAACAGGAGCTCCTCCCACAACCGTGACGGTCTTGTAATTATAGAGTTCTTCTGTAGTTCGAATCTGCAGATCATAGGATCCGTTTACGCAAGCAGTAAAGCGTACAACGATCTCGCCGTCCTCTTCTGTAACTGCTCTGTTGAATGGCAGATAGGTTTCCGGCTGCTGCCAGCTGTATTTTCCTTCTGCATCCGGCACCAGATCAGGAGATATACGGAAGGTATCATTGTCAATAAGCTTATAATCGTCCAGTACCTTTGCCAGAGAGTTTACATCTACACCAGGGGCTTCATCATCCAGAAGCAGGTAATCTTTCAGGACTGCATCTGTATTGAGAAGTGCTTCACAGGTTTCAAAATCATAGTTAGCCAGAGTTTTGGTATAGAAGGAAGCAAAGGATTTCCAGTTGATGTTTTTGTAAAGATAGAGAGAACCGAAAGTCTTCTCCAGCTGATAGCAGGAGGCAGGAGCCTTGGAGCTCTGAGAAACCACATACTTGATTCCAAATAAATCTGCGTAATCCTCTTCTTTAGAAATCTGGCGGAAGGTCCAGTGGGCAGTATTGATATAGTAGAGTTCAGGTACCGTCTTGTCCAGAAACTCCAGGATATATCGGTTGGAGGTGCTGTTATAGGTACTGATTCCACGATAATACTGGCCGGCTGAATCCATGCAATGGGAACCGGCTTCATAATCTTTCTCAAGACGGTAGAAATCTCCGTCTGTTTCCAGAAGATAGTTCTGGAGAGCTTTCCAGTCATCACCGTACATTGCTTCTGTATAAGCAGGGTCGTTGGCATTCACTCCGCGTTTTGCTGCTGTGGTATAGGTATCTGCCGTAACATTCAGTCCTATAGTCAGGCAAAGCAGAAGAAGGAGCGGGGACCTTTTGGAGGCAAATCTCTTTCTGCTGAGCAGGAAGAGGAAGACTGCCATCAGGATCAGTGTGCCGGCGAGGATCAATGCATCCAGTCGGAATGTCAGAACTGTGAATTCTCTTATTTTTTTCAGATACAGATATTCAGCAGGCAGCAAGGTGATCAGCGCACCGAAGATGCTGAAACGATGCTCCTCAAGGATGATATCCATCATGTAGGCCGTCAGTAAGGCAAACAGCGGCATCAAAAGGAAGGTATGTCTGCAGAACGGAGTTGAAAAAGCATTGAAGATCATACTTCCCAGCATGATGCACAGGGAGAAAACGCATGCCAGAACCGTAAAAATCTGGACCAGCCTTGTGCGGATGCCGGTTTCTTTTCTGAATACAATAGCCAGGACAAACTGCACCAGAAGGAGAAGCAAAAGACCTGAGAAGAACAGGCAAGGTGCTTCATAGAAATTGGCGAAACCGGTGTAGCCCATCTTTGCAGTTCCGATTCCTTCCAGTGTACTCGCAAGAAAGCGGTAGATCAGAGTCTTGTAATAAGCCATATCCTGCCATGGACGAAGTCCTTCCAGACAGCGGGTAAGAAGAGAACTCTGCCCCTCCATTCGCGCTGATACACTGAAAACAAGTGCATAGGAAGGAAGAAGATTCAGAATACCCATGAATACACCCAAAAGAAGGGCGAATCCCTGACGGAAAAGCGCAAGCACAAATCCAATAAATCCATCACGTCTGTCCTGGAAGAGGCGAAGTGCCACATAAAAGGCGCAGACAATCAGAACCATATAGGAGAGATAGTAGGTGTTCAGCAGCATGAAAGCTGTACAGATCACCACAGCCGGAGAAAACTTCTTTTTCTGCAGGGACGACTCTAAGAGACTCAGCAGTAAAGGAAGGAAGATCATCATCATACTGAACTGATAGTGCTGTCCCCAGACAGTCAGAAAACCATTAAATGCATACAGGTACGATGCGATCAGTCTGGCCTCAAAGCTGAATGAAAAACGGGACAGGTATTTCCAGGCTGCAAAACCGGAAAGGATCAGGAGCAGAAGGTGTACATAGATCAGAGCATGAGCCATCATCTGAGGACCTGCAATGATTCCGATACAGTACAGGATCCACAGAGAAGGATTCAGAAGATTCAGCTGATACATGCTGGTTCCAAAACCGTTTGTAAAATCCCAGAAAGAAAGATTTCCGTTTCTGATATGGTTTACCACCGTGCTGTATTGCATGATATACTGCTCCGCAGTATCCGAACCGATATCACGGAACATGAAGAGAGAGTTGCCGAAGATGTATTGATAATAGGCAACGCATCCTGTCAGGGCAATCAGAAAAAACAATAAAACATAGGGATGTTTCTTGAAAAAACCGGTAAGATTTCGTATAAACATAAAGGGCTCCTTTGATGATTCAGACTATAGTTAAAAAAAGTATACCATAGGGGGAAAGGCAGGAGCAAGCATCGGGCTTGAAGCTGGATGAAAAACATGTTATACTAAAATGTAAAATTTTGTTCAGAAATATTTAATAAAAACAAGAATGGAAGAAGAGATAGAATGAAAAGAGTATTGATCCTTGGTGCCAGCTATACACAGACACCTTTGTATGAAGCGGCAAAAAAACTGGGAATCGAAACTATTGCCGGCAGTATCCCGGGACCATATCCGGGATTTGACCTGGCAGATGAAACAGCATATATGAATATTGCCGATCCGGATGAGTGCGTAGCGGTTGCTTCTGATCTTAATCTGGATGGCGTATGTACCTGTGGACTGGATCTGGGCATGAGAGCGATCGGTGCGATCAGTGATACCTGTCATCTTCCGGGACCTTCCCGTGCAGCTGCTGAGCGTGCCGGTAATAAATTTGAGATGAAAAAGGCTCTTGTTGCAGCAGGAGTTCAGACCGCACGTTTTTTCTGTATCCATAATGAGGAGGAGCTGGAAGCTGCTCTGGATCAGCTGACCTTTCCGGTTATTCTGAAAGCGGTGGATCAGATGGGAAGCCGTGGTATCTTCCGCAGTAATACAAGAGAAGAGGCCAAAGAGAATTTCCATAAGAGTATGGAAGCAACTGCCAAAGACTATTGTCTGGTGGAAGAGTTTATTGAAGGCGAGATCTTTGGTGTAGAAGCAATGATCCAGAACGGACAGGTTCTGTTTATGCTTCCTAATAATATAGAAGCATTTGTTGTTACAACACCTACCCCGGTGGGACACTCTGTACCTTTTAAAGAGGAAGCCACTCTTGGAGCACAGGTTCGCGAGCAGACAGAGAAAGCCATTCGTGCACTGGGGCTTGACAATTGTCCTGTAAACTGTGATTTTATAAAACGTGACGGAAAAGTCTATGTAATTGAGCTGACAGGAAGATCAGGTGCAACAGGTCTTTCTGAGATGACCGGTATCTATTACGGACTGAATTATTATGAGATGATCCTCCGGCTTGCAGTAGGAGAGGATGTGTCCGGATATTTCACAGGAGATATTCCACGCACACCGAACCTGACACATACATTGATGGCAGACAGAAAGGGAATCGTCCGCGAGATCATTAACAGGAATGCACCGGCAGATGACATCCTTGATCTTTCCTTCAATATTGAGCCCGGCAATCCGGTACAGCCATATACCAATGGCCGTGACAGGATTGGACAGGTGATCTTGAAGGGAAGTACTCTTGCAGCATGTGAACGCAGACTGAAGGAGATCCTGGACCAGATCAGTCTTCGTCTGGAAGGTGATCTTCCGATCTTTGATACACCGATCATGGAGCTTTCCTCCTGTGAGGAAAACCGGATCTTCTGTAAAAGAGAAGATACGATCCCATTTTCCTTTGGTGGAAATAAAGTACGTTTTGCCCAGTATTATCTGGAAGATATGGAACGTAAAGGCGCGAATGCGATGATCCTGTATGGAGGTTATCATTCCAATCTTTGCAGAATCCTGTCTGCAGCCTGTCTGAAGAAGGGAATTCCATGTTCCATGATCCACATGGTGGATGACATTGATCCGGATGAGAAAAGCTGCAATATGACACTGATCCAGGCTTCCGGTGTAAAAGAGTACCGTTGTCATAAAGACGGAATTGCTGCAGCAGTTCAGAAGGCAATGGATGACTTCAGGGAACAGGGTTTTGAACCATATTATATCCATGGCAATATCTACGGAAAAGGCAATGAGACTACTCCGATGAGGGCCTATGTGGATGTTTATCGCGAAATCTGCCAGCAGGAGAGAACGATGGGTATTTCCTTCGATTACATCTTCCTTGCGACCAGTACAAACAGTACTCAGTCAGGTCTGGTGGCTGCACATGCCATGGACGGTGACAACCGCAAGATCATCGGTATCTCTGTTACAAGATCTGCTGAGCGTGCCATCGCCGTGATTGGTGCAAACCTGAAAGAATACCAGGAAAAATTCGACGCTGCTTACAGATTGTGCTGTAATCCGGAAATCCTGGTGGAGGATGCTTATCTGGCAGGCGGCTATGGTTGTGAGAATGAGGGGATCCGTCAGGCAATCCGTGATGCTTATCTGAAGGATGGCATGAATCTGGATGCCACTTATACAGGCAAAGCATTCTGGGGAATGCAGGAGTACCTGAAATCCCACCATATCACAGCTAAAAATATCCTTTTCCTGCACACAGGAGGAACGCCTTTGTTCTTCGATGCACTGGAAACCGGTGTATTTGATCACGCATAAGCATACCCATTCCGCAATGTTCTGGAGACATAAGGAGGGGGAAAAGGTGGATGCCTATGTCCGCTTTACCAGGCTTGAGGCGTCCAATTTGTGTAATGTTTGTGAACCGGGCTCTGATTCCCGGCAATCAATTGAATTCTATAGGGAAGTGTGAGAAAATATTATGAATAAACAGAATGAAAAGAAGAAAACGCCGTTGTGGGTTCTGATCATGCTTCAGGCCAGTCTTCTGTTTTCTTCACTTAGCGGCGTATGCTCGAAGCTGGCCGCTCAGTCCGAGGGGATAATCAAGTTTCTGTTCTGGTATGGAATGGTTTTGTTTATCATGTTCGGATATGCTGTGATCTGGCAGCAGATTTTAAAAAGAATGCCGCTGACCGTTGCCTATGCCAACAAACCGGTTGGTCTCATCTGGGGAATGATCTGGGGAACGTTGATTTTCGGAGAAAGGATCACCTGGAATATGATTCTGGGTGCAGGAATTATCTTTGTGGGTATCTTCCTGGTGGTGACAGCGGATGGACAATAAGTATTATATTCTGATTCTGCTGGTATCTGTTTTTGTTTCAGCGGTATCACAGATCATCTTAAAAACAGCTGCGAACAGAACCTATGAGAGTGCGATCAAAGAGTATCTGAATTTCAGGGTTATCTTTTCTTACGGATTATTTTTCCTGTCCACGATCCTGACCATGATCGCTTTGAAAAAGGTTCCGTTATCTATGCAGCCTATTCTGGAATCTACTTCTTATATATATGTTTCCGTAATGGGATACTTTTTATTGAAAGAACGTTTCAGCAAGAGAAAACTACTGGGCCTGGCCCTGATCCTGCTGGGGATTTTTGTATATTCCATCAACATGGCATGATGGAGGAAAAAGGAGATTAGTATGATTGATTTTAACAGACCACCTTATGTAGGAAAAGAGATGACTTACATCCAGGAGGCAATTGCGAATAAAAAGCTTTGCGGTGACGGTGCATTTACTAAAAAATGTTCCGCATGGATGAAAGAAAAACTGGGGACAGAGTTTGCCCTCCTCACCACATCCTGTACACATGCGCTGGAGATGGCGGCTCATCTCTGTGATCTTGAGCCGGGTGATGAGGTAATTATGCCGTCCTATACATTTGTTTCTACTGCGGATGCATTTGTATTAAAAGGAGCGAAGATCGTTTTTGTTGATGTTCATCCTGAGTCCATGAACATTGACGAAACTAAGATCGAGGAAGCAATCACAGATAAGACAAAAGTAATCGTTCCTGTTCATTATGCCGGTGTTGCATGTGAGATGGATACGATCATGGATATTGCAAAACGTCACAATCTTCTGGTTGTTGAGGATGCAGCGCAGGGTGTCAATGCCTTCTACAAGGGAAGAGCCCTGGGAACCATCGGTGATTTCGGCTGCTTCAGCTTCCATGAGACTAAAAACTACACCATGGGTGAGGGTGGAGCACTTCTCTTCCAGGATCCGAAGTACCTGGAGAAAGCGGAGATCCTTCGTGAAAAAGGAACTGACAGAAGTAAGTTTTTCCGTGGACAGATCGATAAATATACATGGGTGGATTTCGGTTCTTCCTATCTGCCAAGTGATATGAATGCAGCTTATCTCTACGCACAGCTGGAGGAAAGCAAGAAGATCGACGATCAGAGAATGGCCATCTGGAATCTCTACAATGACGGGCTGAAAGAACTGGCAGACAGAGGTCTGATCGAGCAGCCTTTCATTCCAAAAAGCTGTGTACACAATGCCCACATGTACTATATTAAGCTGAAAGATCTGGAGACAAGATCTGCACTGATCTCTTATCTGAGAGAAAGAGACATCTGTGCAGTATTCCATTACATTCCTCTGCACAGTGCAGCTGCAGGATTGAAGTTCGGACGTTTCCATGGGGAAGATAAATATACCACAGTTGAGAGTGAGCGTCTGATGCGTCTTCCAATGTATTATTCTCTCAGTCTTGAGGAGGCTGCACAGGTTGTGGACGCGATCAAGGCATTTCCTGCATTTCAGTAAAGCGGAGGACTCTGGAATCATAAGGGGCTACCTGAAAGCATTCAGGGTGATCAGTAAGGATTTTCGGTAATTCTCCGGTCGTGCAGTTGACTAATAAAAGAAACAGATAAGGAATCGGTATGGCACAGTCACAAGTTATTCGTATTATGAAAAAAATCAGACCTTATACCATAAAAAAGGGACTGCTTTATCTGAAACACTATGGTTTCAAGGATTTTATGAGCCGTCTTGCAGAGCGCATGGAACCGGAAGAGGTTCCGTATGGTCCATGGTATGAGGAGCATAAGGCTTCTGAAGCGATGTTGGAAAAACAACGGAAGGTTCATTGGGTAGATCCTGTGACTATCAGTATCGCTGTTCCGGCTTATCATACGCCGGAGGAGTTTCTGCGCCAGCTTCTGGATTCGCTTGTGGCACAGACGTATCCATACTGGGAGCTCTGCATAGCCAATGCCAGCCCTGAGGACGAAGTGATGCAGAAGGTACTGAAGGAATACCGGGATAAGGATAAAAGGATCAAGGTTCTTGATCTCGAAGAGAATGCCGGTATCTCCCAGAATACGAATGCTGCGCTTTTCATGGCAAGCGGTCAGTATGTGGGACTTCTGGATCACGATGATCTGCTGGCTCCTGACTGTCTGTATGAAGTAGCTGTCAGAATCTGTGATGAGAAGGCAGACATGATCTATACGGATGAGGATAAAGTAACTTCTGACTTAAGTGAACACTATCAGCCGCACCTGAAACCGGATTTCAGTCCTGATCTTCTCAGATCCAACAACTATATCTGCCATTTCCTTACTGTGAAAAAGGAGCTGGTGGAAGCAGTCGGAGGATTCCGTAAGGAGTTCGACGGTGCGCAGGATCATGATTTTATCTTCCGGTGTTCTGAAAGAGCGGAGCATATTGCGCATGTTCCGAGAATTCTTTATCACTGGAGAACACATAAGGCATCCACAGCAGATAATCCGGCCAGCAAGCTTTATGCTTACGATGCCGGAAAGAGAGCGGTGGAAGGTAACCTGGAGCGTCTGGGTCTGAAAGGCGAGGTTTCGCATACAAAGGATTATGGTTTCTACAATGTGAAATACCAGGTACAGGGAGAGCCGCTGGTTTCTATCCTGATCCCGAATAAGGATCAGAGAGATACACTGGAGACCTGTATCAGATCGATTCGTGAGAAAACCACTTATAAAAATTATGAGATCCTGATCATTGAGAATAACAGTGTAGAAGAAAATACATTTGCTTATTATAAATGTCTGTCAGGGGATCCGAAGATCCGTCTTTTACGTTGGAAATCCGGATTTAATTATTCTGCGATCAATAATTATGCGGCTCGAAAAGCCAAAGGTGAGTACCTGCTGTTTTTGAATAACGATATTGAAGTGCAGACACCTGACTGGATTGAAGAGATGCTGGCAAACTGTCAGCGGCCGGATGTGGCGATCTGCGGCAGCAAACTGTATTATCCGGATCATTCGATCCAGCATGCCGGTGTGATCGTTGGTCTTGGCGGAATCGCAGGACATGCGTTCCTTAATATGCCGGGAAGCAGAACCGGTTATCTTCATAAAGCATCCATCCAGCTGAATACCAGTGCGGTTACGGCTGCATGTATGATGATGAAAAAAGAAGTATTTGATATGCTCGGTGGTTTTGAAGAAAAACTCACGGTGGCATTCAACGATGTGGATCTGTGCCTTAGAACTGTCAGGGCCGGATATTGGATCGTATATAACCCGCATGTGGAGATGATTCATTATGAGTCAAAATCCCGTGGGGCAGAAGACAGTCCTGAGAAGGTTCGCCGCTTCCAGAGTGAGATTGAATTCATGCGAACCCGCTGGATCGATTTCCTGAAAAAGGGCGATCCCATGTATAATCCTAATCTTACGTTAAGTAAATGGAATTATTCTCTCAGGGCAAAACAGTAAAAAAGGAGTCTGACGTGAAAGAAGTAACAGTTGTGATCCCCAATTACAATGGAATGAAGTATCTGAAGATCTGTATGGATGCATTAAGAAAGCAGACGCTTAAAAGTTTCACCGTCCTTCTGGTGGACAACGGATCAGAGGATGACAGTGTTGCTTATGTCAGAGAACAGTATCCGGAGGTGGAAGTGATCTGCCTTCCGGAAAATACAGGTTTCTGTGGTGCGGTGAATACCGGTATCCGGAGAACTGTGACTCCCTATGTGATCCTTCTTAACAACGATACGGAAGTGTTTCCGGAGTTTTGTGAGGAATTACTGAAGGGGATCAAACGCAGAAAGAAAGCATGCTCTGCAGCTGGAAAATTGATCCAGTATCATGACAAAACAAAGATTGATGATGCCGGGAATTATTATTGTGCTCTTGGCTGGGCGTATGCCAGAGGAAAGGATCAGTCTGTGGATCGCTATGAGAAAGCAGAGCAGGTTTTCTCGGCCTGTGCCGGAGCGGCAATCTACAGGATGGACGTTTTAAAGAAGATCGGTCTTCTGGACGAGGCGCATTTTGCCTATCTGGAGGATCTGGACCTGGGATACAGGGCAAGGATCTTCGGATATGAAAACTGGTATATCCCGACTGCGAAGGTCTATCATGTGGGTAGCGGAACCAGCGGTTCCAGATACAATACATTCAAGACCGGCTATTCCGCAAGGAACAATATCTATCTGATCCATAAAAACATGCCTATGGTTCAGGTACTTCTGAATCTGCCTCTGCTCCTGGCAGGATTTGGAGTGAAAGCTGTCTTTTTTCAGAAGAAAGGACTTGGAGCTGAATACAGGAAAGGGATCCGACAGGGTCTGCTTCTTGGATATAAAAAAGAAAACCGTAAGAAGAAGATTCGTTTTCAGTGGAGAAACCTTGGGAATTATGCAAGGATCCAGCTGGAACTTTGGATAAATATAGTGAGAAGACTTCGCTAGGTTGTTTTTTCACAATCTGTATAGTATAGTAAATTA
This sequence comes from Lachnospiraceae bacterium, assembly GCA_024403585.1. Lineage (GTDB taxonomy): Bacteria > Bacillota > Clostridia > Lachnospirales > Lachnospiraceae > JAKSRN01. The sequence continues at coordinate 11,078 of JAKSRN010000001.1, forward strand.
CTGTAAAAGTGAGAGGTTGCGCATAGTTGCACAACAAAATCATGAGGAGTAAAAAATAATGGCTAAAAAAAGTAAAAAATCCGGCTACAACAAAAGAAAGGGTCTGTTTGCATTCGAGTGCATCATCCTGTCTCTTCTTGTTGTGGTTCTGGTCGGTAGTATATGGGTAATGGCAAAGTTTTCAATGATCAACTTTGAAAAACTGGATACTGACAAACTGGTCACAGCCGAAGAAGCGAATACTGACCAGGAACAGAATACAGAAACGCAGCCAGGGCAGGAAACTCAGACAGAGAATGATTTTGGACTGAGTGGCGTCGAGATGTTTGCGCTGGTTGGTATTGATGAGCGTGATGGAATGGACAGTATGAACAGTGATACCATGATCATTGCATGTCTCAATCATAATGAAAAGACCATCCGTCTTGCTTCTGTCTATCGTGATACCTATCTGAATGTAGGTGAGTATGAAGGGGAGACTTTGTATTCCAAGGCAAACTGTGCTTACGGAATTGGCGGTGCTGCCCAGTTCCTTACCATGCTTAACCTGAATCTGGATCTGAATATTACAGAGTTTGCTTCTGTTCGTTTCCTGGCCCTGGCAAAAACAATTGAGCTGATGGGCGGTCTGGATATCGATATGACCAGAGAGGAAGTAATCCATCTGAATAACTATAATATTGAAACATCGGAAGCATGTAACATGCCTTACGTGGAACTGGAGATGCCGGGACCGCTGGAGTTTGACGGTGCCAAGACACTGACTTTCCATGTAAACGGAACTCAGGCTGTTTCCTATGCACGTATTCGTTATACGCAGGGTAACGATTTCCGTCGTGCCGCAAGACAGAGACTTGTACTTCAGAAAACACTGGAGAAAGCAAAAACCTGTGGAATCGGTACTCTGAACAATATCCTCAATGAGGTTCTTCCGGATGTTACCACCAATATGAATAACTCCAAGATCATGACCTATGCGGCAGCTGTTCTTTCCTATGATATTGTGGATCAGGCAGGATTCCCGTTTGATCATATTGAGGACGAGGGAGATCTGACAGGAAGTGATAACGTTATCACAGTCACACTGGAGAATAATGTAATCAAGCTGCATGATTTCCTGCTTCCGGGTGTACCATATGAGCCGTCAGCAACTGTAAAAGAATACAGTAACTATATTATCAATAAAACCGGTCTTGGTATGGAGTCTCTGCCATTGCAGTCTGAAGACGGAACGATTCCAATCTGGACTGCAGAAAGTCAGGCACAGGCTGACGCAGCGGCTGCAGAAGCGGCTGCGGCACAAGGCAGTGAAGAGTATTCCGGGTATGACAGTAATGATACAGAAGGATATGATTCCTATGATGAGAGCGGTTATTGATCAAAGGATTTGAGGTTACTATGGAACATATAAAAACAGTGGATATCTGTATCCCTGTCTATAAACCGGATCCTGAATTCGCTGCGATGCTGAAACGTCTGGCGAAACAGGACTATCCGATTCACAAGCTGTGGATCGTGAATACAGAAGAAAAATACTGGGATACTTCTTTTGAAAAGGAGTATCCCCATTGTCATATCATGCACATTTCCCGGGAAGACTTCAATCACGGGGGTACAAGGCGCTTAATGGCTGAAAGCTCCGATGCAGAACTGATCTTGTTTATGACACAGGATGCGATGCCTGCTGACCAGCACCTTGTGGGGAACCTGGTGGAAGCATTTGATGAGCAGGGAGTCAAAGCTGCTTATGCCAGACAGCTGCCACGTAAGGAGTGCAGAATGATGGAAGCCTATACCAGAAGCTTTAATTACCCGGCGGTCAGCTGTACGAAAAGCCAGGCAGATCTGCCAACCAGGGGGATTAAAACATTTTTCTGTTCCAATGTCTGTGCAATGTATGAGAAAAAAACGTATATGGAACTGGGGGGATTTCCTGAGCGGACGCTCTTTAATGAGGATATGATCTATGCAGGACATCTGATTCAGGCCGGATATAAGATCCGTTATCAGGCAGAGGCAAAGGTGATCCATTCCCATAACTATTCAAACAGACAGCAGTTTCATCGGAATTTTGATCTGGCTGTTTCTCAGGCAGAATTTCCGGAAATCTTCCAGACATATCCTTCAGAGGGGGAAGGATTAAAACTGGTAAAATCTACTGCAGCCTACGTTTGCAAAAAGGGAAAACCGTGGCTGGTGGTTTCACTGTTTACGGGAAGTTTCAGTAAATATGCAGGATATTTTCTGGGGAAACGATTCAAAAAACTGCCGGGATGGCTGGTAAAGAGATGTACCACGAACCCAGGCTACTTTACCAGGTGAATTCCTGCTGATTCCGATACAGAGTTTATAGGGGTTATATGATTTAAAAAAGGGGTGTAGTGCATATGGAGAAAAGAACTGTTCGTAGAATATGTCGGTTGAGCAGCTGGATCGCCTGCCTGTTGCTGCTGTTGTTATGTACCGTTCCGGTTTGGGCGGAAGGAACACTGTCAGCGAAACTGAATACAAGCGAGACTACCTGTTCGATCACCTGGTCCGGTTATCAGATGCCGTCTGATGGTGACAGTCTTCAGGTGGCTGTCTGGAGCTCCAACAAGGGGCAGGATGATCTTAAGTGGAGAAGCCTGCGATCTGTGAACGGAGCATACAGTGTTGATTTTTCTATTGCTGATCATAAGGATAGCGGTGAATATAATGTGCATCTGTATCTCCATACAAAAGCAAATAAGATGGTTTTCCTTGGTAAAACCTCTTTCACTGTGACACCTGCGTCTGCGACTGAAGTCAGTGTGACTGATCTGAACCAGACAGCCGGTACCTGCAATGTTGTGATCAAGGGACTCAAAAGCCCTTCCGGTATCACGAAAGTACAGGTTCCGACCTGGTGCGCAGCGGATCAGAGCGATCTTGTATGGTACGAGGCTGCGAAACAGAGCGATGGAAGCTGGATCGCTAAGATTGATTTTTCCAGACATAAATCACATCTGGGAACTTATCAGATCCATGTATACGCAAACAGTGCCAACGGTTTATTCAATATTGTAGGAAAAACAACAACACAATACGGTGTTTTTGACCCTGCAGTAACAGTAAGCCGTAACCAGGCAGATTACACAGTAAAAGCGACTGCAATTAAGGCGGATGAAGAAATTAAAGCCGTGAGAGTTGCAATCTGGAGTAAGGAGAATGGACAGGACGATCTCCGTTGGACCGACCTTTCCTATACTGCTTCATCAGATTCTGCAACAGCAGCTATCTCTCTTGAAGATTATCGTGATTTCGGCACATACCATGCTCATGTATATGCGGTGGGCAAGTCAGGAAAGCTGTATTTCCAGGCAAAAACAGAGTTTGAACTTCCTGTACCGAAAGCCTCTGTATCTGTTGAGCAGCAGAGCGGTAAATTCAATGTCAGATTATCTGATGTTTCCTGCGGAGTAAGTATTAAACAGATCATGGTTGCCGTATGGTGTGCAGGTGATCAGTCAGATATTGTCTGGTATAAGGCAGAGAAGCAGGGTGACGGAAGCTACACCGTCTCCTCTGATATTTCAAAACATAAAAACCACACCGGAAATTACTATGTCCATGCATATATGGATGACAACAGGGGCAGTAAGAGCCAGTGTATTGCAAAATCTTCTTTCCAGACGGCGGAACAGAAGGAACGATCCGCTGGTGAACTGAAGATGACACCGAATACAGACCGGTCTGTATATTCCGCATCTGTTTCGGATGTATATATTCCGGAATCCTATGCATCTGTTCAGATGGCTGTCTGGACAGAAAACAATGGTCAGGATGATCTGACCTGGTATAAGGCATCTGAAAATGGCAGTACCTGTTCAGCAGATATTCCGGTTTCTGATCATAAGAATGAAGAAGGTTTATATCATCTTCACCTGTATGCAAAACAGGCAGACGGAAAATGGCTGTTTATCAGAAAATATACCTTTGAGGTTACAGCAGCCCCAACATTAAAGATTGTGAAAAAAAGCGCATCCACTGCGGAACTCAGTATCAAACTGGCTCCGGATATGATTGCGTCCAGAGTTGAATTCCCAACCTGGACCACTTCCAACCAGAGTGATCTTGTATGGTATCAGGGCGTGAAACAGAGTGATGGCAGTTATACAGTAATGATTGATACTGCCAAACACGAGAATCACAGTGGAACCTATATTATTCATGCGTATTATATAGATAACGGAGGAACCCATCATCTCCTGTCAAAAGGTACAGTGGACCTGGTTGGTGCTGCAAGTACAACAAATAAACTGACCATTACGAAAAACAGTGATTCCACTGCTACGGTCAGCATTAAACCGGCGGCAACAAACATGGCAAAAGTCCTGTTCCCAACCTGGTGTGCATCTGACCAGAGTGATATTGTCTGGTATCAGGGTACAAAACAGAGTGATGGCAGTTATAAAGCTACTATTGATGCGGTCAAACACCAGTACCATAGCGGTACCTATATCGTTCATGCCTATATGGAGGATGCAGCAGGCAAGAAAACATTCCTGGATAAAGGAACTGTAGATCTGAAAGCAGATGCTCCTGCGGTTATGGGCACCGCATCCATCAGATCCTGTCTGATCACAGGCGGAAATCAGGTGACTGTGGAAGCTGCTGTAACCGGAAGCGGAAGCTTCGGCTTGTTCCGTTTACCGGCTGGACAGACAGATCTCGCAGCAGGTGCGACTCCTCTTGCTACAACAACAGGAAGCGGTATAATCCGTATGTCCTGTCCGCTGAATGTCAATACATCCTCCAGTCTGATCAATGAAAAACTTGTGATTGGACAGAAACAGGGATCTTCCTATGTAAAGATCAGTTCCGGTTCTTACATTACAAATCCGGAAGCAGTTGCATCTATAACAAGAGCATTCCCGACAGCAGCCTCCAAAAAGGGTCTGCAGGTCAATACAGGAATGGCATCAGATGCACGTGCACTGGGAGTCAATCATGCAGTGATCAATGTTGTACTCAGCAATATTCCTTCTAAATCCGGAGGAATACCTTATAACTATAACGGAAAAACTTACTACATGGATATGGGATATGTCTATGCGCTGGATGCAGCCTTTGCTGAGCAGGCAGCCAACGGTTCCATTGTTTCAGCAATCCTGCTGCTGCCTTGGGACAATAACTGGATCAATCTGATCATCCCATCCGGAAGAACGGCGGGTCATGCTTTCTATGGAGTGAATGCAGAAACCCAGTCCGGAAGAGATCAGCTGGGGGCTATTTTCAGTTTTCTTGCAAATCGCTATTCCGATTCCGGACATAATGTAGTAAACTGGATTCTTGGTAATGAGGTAGGAAACTATACAACCTATAACTGGTGCGGTAATGTAAGTCTTCAGCAGTATGCAGAGTATCTTGCTCATGCATTCCGACTTCTCTATAACAGCACCAGAAGTCAGTACAGTAATGCCAGATCCTATATTTCACTGGATCATGTATGGAATTACCCGAGAACCGGTGCATTCAAAGGATTGGAACTTGTCCAGGCATTTGCCAATGCTATTCAGGCGGAGGGCGATATCACCTGGAACATTGCATATCATCCATACCCTGCACCGCTGACATCACCGAATTTCTGGAAGAATACAACCGGTTGTACCTTTAGTCCAACCTCTTACTTCTTCACCATGTATAATCTGAGAGCATTAACAGATTATATTGCCAATACTTACGGATCTCAGCATAGATTTATTCTGTCTGAGACAGGATTTACTTCTTATTCCGGTGGTGTTCATGATGAAAAACTTCAGGCTGCAGCCATTGCTTATGGTTACTATCTGGCAGAGTTTAATGATATGGTTGACAGTTTTGTGATCCATCGTCATGTGGATCATATCGCGGAGACCAGTCAGGGTCTTTATCTGGGACTGTGGACCAGAGATCCTGCGACGGATGGATCCCCGCTGAATCAGAAAATGTCCTGGTCAGTATTCAAAAATATGGATACTTCACAGGGTGCAGCATATACTAATTTTGCCCTTAGCGTTATTGGTGCGAACAGCTGGGAATCCATTGTTCCCGGTTATACTGCTTCAAGGTTTAGATAACAGAGAGGTGATTTTGTATGAAGAATAAATTATTAGCAGCAACTTTAGGAATTCTCCTGGCGATCGGATGTATCGGAATCAGTGTATCAAAAGTATCTGCAGAGCCTGATATGGAATCTACAGTGGAAGCTGAAGAGACAGAAGAATCTGCGGAAGCTGAAGAGGAGGAGACAGTGCCGGAGGAAGATGCTGACACTGTTCCGGAAGAAGACGCAGAAGCAGAAGAAAAAAAAGAGGAAGAAACAGAGGTCAAAGCAGAATCAGAAGAGAAAGAAGAGGATGCGGAGATCACCGGAATGAAGATCACACTTGAAAATGAGCTTCAGGCGGATATAATTTCTGTAGAAGTGGCAGCATTCTCCAATGAAGTATATTCAGAGAATCTTTTGAAAAAAGATCAGATTTTCGCAGCCGGAGAGTCCTGTACCATTGGTGTTCCTGAAGAGTTTCAGGATGCGGATCTGGGTATGTATAATGTTCGGATCACTCTGGCAGACGGAAGCATTCAGGAAATCCCATTGGTTCCGCTTTTGGAAAATGTAATCGGAACAGTGTATCCGGATAACGGAATTGTTCTGATCAGAGTTCGTGATGAGCGTCTGGAAGCTGAAGCAGAACCGGTCAGTGAAGCAGAGATTCAGCAGACGGAAGCTGAAGCAAGCCAGATCATGGCAGAAATCCTCTCTGCAGAATTAGAATAACAAGAATAGGAAAGGTCAATAAGCGATGTTGGACACTAAGAAAAAGAAGGATGTAAGATCCACGAACAAGCCGGCTTCCGGAAGTATAGGATTGAAGATCCTGAATGGTATTTTTACCCTGCTGGCAATATTATTTGCATCAGTAGCGACTCTTGCATTCCGCTCTTATCACTGGGCAATGAATACATGGAGTGAACTCTCAATGGAAGAGATTGTCTATCATATGAACACCACGATCGAGGGTGCGGATGATATGATCGGACAGTATATTAAAGCATGTGTGATCATAACGGTTGTTGTGATGCTGCTGCTTATCGTTGTATTCATTCTTTTAAGAAAGAAAAGGGTGATCACTCATATCCTGCAGGCAGTTCTTATCATTGCATCTGTAGTTGTTATGGTGAATACCTATAGTCATTTTAATAAAGACGTCGGAGTTTCTGATTATATGGAAGCTCAGGAGACCTATTCTTCCTTTATTGATGATAATTATGTGGATCCGAATGACGTACAGCTGACATTCCCTGAGAAGAAAAGAAATCTGGTTTACATCTTCCTGGAATCCATGGAGAATACCTATTCTGATGAAGCATCAGGAGGAGCCTTCCCTGAGAACTGTATTCCGGAGCTGACTCAGATTTCCATGGAGAATGAGAACTTCTCCGGATCAGAAGGCGGACTGAACGGCGGTATTCCGCTGAAGGGATCTACCTGGACCATCGGTGCCATGTTTGCACAGACATCCGGACTTCCTTTGAACCTTCCGATCGATAAGAATGCCATGAGTACACAGAATGATTTCTTCCCTGGTGTGACTGCGCTGGGAGACATTCTGAAAAACAATGGCTATGCTCAGACACTGTGCATCGGTTCTGATGCAGCCTTTGGAGGCCGCGACCTGTATTTTAAAGGTCATGGTGATTTTACAATTAAAGACTACTATGCAGCCATCAATGATGGAAAGATTCCATCTGATTATTACGTATGGTGGGGATTTGAAGATAAATACCTGATGGATAATGCCAAGGAAGAGATGACTAAGCTTGCTTCCGGCACACAGCCATTCAATTTTACCATGCTGACTGTTGATACTCACTTTGAAGATGGTTATGTATGTTCTGATTGTGAAAGCAACTACGGAACACAGTATTCCAATGTAATGGCTTGTTCCAGCAAGAAGATCAACGAGCTTGTCGGATGGATCAAACAGCAGCCATGGTATGAGAATACTACAATTGTGATCTCCGGAGACCATCTCACCATGGACAGAGATTATTGTGAAGATGTTCCTGATAATTATGAAAGAACAGTATACACAACTGTTATCAATGCTCCGTTAGAAAGAGAAACACAGGACAGAAGAACCATCTGTACCTTTGATAACTTCCCAACTACTCTGGCCGCACTGGGAGTAGAGATCGAAGGAAATCGACTGGGTCTCGGAACCAATCTGTATTCCTCCGAGCCAACCCTTCTGGAACGTTATTCTGTGAAAGAGGCCAATGAGGGATTGCAGCAGAAATCTGAGTTGATGGACAACCTTCTTGCCGGCATCAATACCAAGCTTGCAGATTGTAAGATTTCTGATTATAATCCTGTTACAAAAACAATTTCTGTAGAGATCAGTAATATTCAGTATAAGAAACCGCTGCGCTCCATCGATATTCAGATCTATGGCCGTAAGGACAAGAAGGATATCAAGTATTATAAGATGAATGACGACGGTGATGGTACCTATTCATTCGAGATTCCTATGATGGAACACAATGCAAACGGTGTTTACAATATCCAGGTTCTTGGTGATACGGACGATCCGAGTCTGACCAAGATTCCGTTTGGTACAAAGAAAGTTACTGTAGAGGATCCGACATTTACAGAAACCCTTGAGTCCATGGAGGTTCTTGAGAGTAAAGGAACTCTGATCGTGGAGGATTACAATGCAGAAACAGACACAATGAACATTTATGCTGTTGACGTAGAGACTCCAAACGGAGTTATGGATGTTTCCTGTGCTGTATGGAGTAAAGGTGACCAGTCTGATCTTCGCTGGATCGGTGCTACTGAGGTCGATGATGGTATCTACCTCATGCAGGTTCATGGAAGTGACTTTGGACAGACCAAGAATACACTTTCTATCCATCTGTATATCACAGATATGCAGGGTGAAGCGATTCTTCTCCACGCAGATAAGGCAGAGCTGATCGATCAGAGAACTCCGGAAGAAATTGCGGCTGATCAGACAGCTACAGATGCAAATACACCTGATGCCAATGCTGCAGGTGAGACTCCTGTCGAAGCAGTTCCTCCAACAGAGAATACAGAAACAGTTACAGAATAATTTGCGTAAATCAGATGCTGCTCTTAACTGGAAATACACTTCGTGGTTAAGAGCAGCGTTTTTATAATGGGGTACGTGCAGATGGAAAAGAAAAAAAGAAATACGTTCATAACAGGAGGCATCATGCTTGTTGCGGCCATCTGCAGAATCGGCCTGGCCAACTGGCTTGGAATATGGTTCCCCTGTGCACAGGTTTATGATGATGCATTGCTGGTGAGATATGCAGATCTGACCAGCCACTTTAATGAGCCGAATATCGACTCTCTTTTGAAATATCTGGGATATCCGGTATATCTGAATGCAGTTTCAAAAACACCTTTTTCTTATGCAACGGTTACAGCAGCTGTGTGGATCCTTGCAGCACTTTGTGTGTTTTTTGTGGCAAAACGTTTGACAGGAAACAGGATTTTTTCTCTGGTGGCTTACCTGTATACCCTGTATCTTCCGGTGGCATTTGATCTGTATTGCGGAACAAGACTGTATCGTAATGCGCTCATTGCGCCATTCGCATGTATCAGTCTGACCTGTATGGGATGGCTGATCCTGTATATAAAAGACGATAAAAGAAGTATAGTGAAAAGTATCCTGCTGGGAATTCTGACAGGTGTTTCCTTTACCTGGTGTTATTATATGAAAGAGGATGGCATCTGGCTGAAGGCATGTCTGCTCTTTACCTTCTTATATGCAGGTATCTCTTTTCTTGTATGTCTGATTCGGAAAAGACAGAGAAATCTGAGGGCCGTTGTTTCTGCGCTCCTTCTTGCTGCAATCCCGGTCCTGATCTATAAATATACGACGATTCAGTATACGAATAAGAATTATGAATCCTTTGGTGTCTATGACCTGAATACCAGGACAGAGGGCCAGCTGGGTGAATTCGTTAATTCTGTTTACAAAATAAAATCGGAAAACCGCACAGCAGATGTGTGGGCACCTTATGATGCGATCGTTCAGGCTTTTGAGGCTTCCCCAACACTGTCAGAGCATCCGGAACTCCTTCAGGCAGTTCATGATTCTCCTTGGAGAGCAGGTAATGTTGAAGAGAATCCTATCACCGGTGATTTCCTTACCTGGGTTCTGAGAACTGCTCTGGATAATACGCATATATGGGAGGATGAAAAGCAGATCAGTGATTTGTTTGGAAAAGTTAATAAAGAGATCCAGACTGCTTTTGACGATGGAAGACTTCAGAAGGAAACAGACCGTATCCAGCTTCTGGGCAGTGCAGGAGGACGTACGATCCCTGAGATCCTCGATCTGTTTCCACTTGTGGTTGAAAGTTTTAAGGGCGTGATCGTACAAAAGGGTGTACAGCCCGGATGTCTTCTTGTAGGTCCGGAAGAGATTGAGGGACAGCCGGAGCTTTGCGAAGCAGCTGCAGAGCTGACACATACGGAATATCTTACGGACTATTCCTTCCGATTCAATACTGTTCTGAGAGCAACTGCATTCTGCCGTGTGCTCACAATGATCTATATGGGATTGAATCTTGTTCTGTTCCTGGGATCTGTGGGGATCATTCTCTTTCAGATCTTCGTATTCCTGGTTCATCTGGGACATATGAAAAAATACAGGAAGGAGCGGGGAGCCGCTTTTGAAAAAACCTTCATGGCCCTGGTGATGTATGGGGTGGCATGTGTTTATGCGTTCGGAATCTGCTGGTTTTCCTCTTTCCTTGGCGAACAGGCCCTGGTATTTTTGAATTACTATAATATTGCACTACCATGTATCATGACACTGGCTTATCTGCTGTCATGGTCATCCTTGTTTGGAAATAAGATAAAAAGAAAAAATAAAGGAGAGAATTGATGGATAAGATTGCGGTTTTGATTCCGTGTTATAACGAAAGCAAGACAATCGAGAAGGTTGTTAAGGATTTTAAGGCTGCTTTACCTGAAGCAGTGATCTATGTGTATGATAATAATTCCAGTGATGGGACTGATGAGATTGCCCGAAAAGCAGGGGCAGTCGTAAAATACGAGCATAAGCAGGGAAAAGGTAACGTAATCAGAAGAATGTTCCGTGATATTGATGCAGAATGCTATATCATGGCAGATGGAGATGATACTTACCCTGCAGAACATGCACCGGAGATGGCCAAACTGGTTCTTGAAAAGAAGGTGGATATGGTTGTAGGAGACAGACTTTCTTCTACTTATTTTGAAGAGAATAAGAGACCTTTCCATAACATGGGCAATTCTGTAGTGCGTGGCGGTATCAATCTGCTCTTTAAGAGCGATATCAAAGACATCATGACCGGTTACAGAGCATTCAGCTACCTGTTTGTAAAATCATTCCCGGTTCTTTCCAAAGGATTTGAGATCGAGACAGAGATGTCCATTCATGCCATTGACAAAAATATGTACGTGGAGAATGTGGTCATTACCTACAGGGATCGTCCGGAAGGAAGTGAGTCTAAGCTGAATACTGTATCCGATGGATTAAAAGTACTGAGAACCATCGCTCGTCTTTTCCGCAATTACAAGCCGATGCAGTTCTTTGGTATTATTGCAGCAGTGCTTGCCTGCATATCAACTGCTTTCTTTATTCCTGTTCTTGTGAACTATATTCATACAGGACTTGTACCACAGTTCCCGACACTGATCGTATGTGGTTTTGTGATGGTGATCGCGATCCAGTCTCTCTTTGCCGGTCTGATCCTGCAGAATATGGTACAGAAAAACAGACAGGATTTTGAGCTGGAGCTGATCAAGATCCGTGATATGGAGCAGAGATTATTAGGAAAACGAAAAAGATGCGTACAGAAACAGGCTCAGTAAAGAAAGGGACCAGGATTCATTGGATTGACGGTTTGCGAGGAATCGGATGTCTGTGTATTTTCTTCCATCACTTTTGTCTGAAGTATTACCCTGCCACCTACTGGGGACCGGCTGAAGAGAGCCGGATCCGCTGGGGGCTGGATGCAAAACTGGCAAATATGCCTTTTGTGTTTGTGATCAATGGAAATTTCTGGGTGTGTGTATACCTCTTGCTTTGCGGAATGGTTGTAGTGAATAAAACACTTGATCAGATGTACGGTCACAGATTGACCTATTATCTAAGATACTTTGTCAAACGATACTTTACACTGGTGCTGCCGATCTTCATTGCTGAGATGCTGATGTTTGCAGGCAGTCGTCTGTTCCCGGCCTATGTGATTCCGGATATCAGACAGACCATACCTTTTTTCCATTTTTTGAAGAGTACATTCTGGTCAGTACTATTTGTTTGTGATACTTCTGTGCTGGGTTCTTTGTGGACGATGCAGGCTATTTTTCTTGGTGGTCTGATCGTGCTGCTGATTCACCTGCTGTTTCAGAAGCGGATCGTAAAGATCCTTCTTCTTTTGCTTGTGATGGTTTTGTTTTTACGAACAAGTGACCACTGGTATTTTGCACCTGTTATGGCGGGCGGAATCTTCTGGCTTCTGTTTCCTGAAATCAGGGACTTTGGAGGCTGCCCGGCAGGAGTGGTCAGTTTTATCATCGGATGCTTTTTAGCAGCATATCCATCCGGACTTGTTCCGGAGAGCGGGGTGTATGGATTGCTTCCGGCAGTGAAATACGGTCCGTTTTTTTATCATTTTATTGGAGCAATCCTGTTTGTTTACGGAATTGCCAGATTGCAGGTTCTTCGGACTCTGTTTGGATGCCGAGCTGCAAGATGGCTTGGAAGGATTGCCTACCCTTTCTATGTTCTGCATGGTTTTTTTATAAAACTGATGGGCGTTGTCTTTGCCGGATTAAGTAAGGGAATCGCATCCTACTCCTTGCGTGTGGGTATATGTGCGGTTCTGGCATTGGCATTCTGTCTGATCGCGTCCTGGTGTTATGCAAGCTATCTGGAACCGCGATGGAATAAGATAATCAAAAAAATTGCCTGAAAGGAGACTGTCAATTAATATGTCAGGAAAACAGGGAGGCTTGAGCAAGCTTTTTGAACAGCTGATCAAATTCGGAATCGTTGGCGTAATAGCATTTTTCATAGATTATGGTGCAATGGTATTGCTGACAGAGTGCTTTCATATCTATTATCTTTTGTCAGCACTGATCTCTTTTGTTCTCTCAGTGATCTTTAATTACATAGCCAGCATGCGTTATGTATTCGTCGGACGAGAGGATATGAGCAAGTCAAGAGAGTTTACGATCTTTATTGTGTTGAGTGTGATCGGTCTGGGAATCAATGAATTGTTCATGTGGCTTATGGTAGACAAACTTACCATTAACTATATGATCTCAAAGATTTTTGTAACTGCACTTGTAATGGTCTGGAATTTTATTACAAGGAAGATTTTTCTGGAGGCAAAACAGTAAAAAGTATTACAAAAAGCAAGCGAAAATGTAACGAAAATGTAATAAACTCTTGGCGTAGCCAGGTTTTCTGTGATACTATAGGAAGATGAAAAGAATGATCATGGATCAATAGATTAAAAAAGGATAAAGGAGGAGAGTGTGTTGAAACGACGTAACAAATGGTTAAGTCTGCTGCTGACGGCATGCCTGACACTGAGTTGTTCTACTGCTGCATATGCGGATCCTGGACCTGCACAGAGTGATGCTGAGACGATCAGCGTTTCTGAAACTGCAGAAGAAACGGATGTGGATGCTGCTGAGCCGGCAGAGGAGATAACAGAGGAGACAGAGGAAGTCGTTGAGGCTCCTGAGATGCTGACAGAAGAGCCGACTGTTGACTGGAAAGATCACGGTGACGGCCTGATCGATCTGTCCATGAAAAACTACACCAGAGGATCTGATGTAAAAGAACTTCGATACTATGTTTGGAGTGAGAAAAACGGTCAGGATGATCTGAAAGCTCATAAAGCAGATGACAGTAATTTCTACCAGATGAATACACAGGATCATAAGGATGATCTGGGTGATTATCATGTGCATGTGTATGAGGTACTGTCGAATGATTCTCTCAGATTAGTATGTAAATTTGTTGGGAATGTAGCTTCCATCGACCGACCGGTTCCGACTCTGATCGTTGAGGACAAGGACGGAGAGGAGAAGACATTCTCTTTATCCTTTAAAAATTACAGCCCTGCATCAGATGTGGAGAATGTCAGAGTTGCGATCTGGAGTGAAAAAGGTGGTCAGGATGATCTGAAGTGGTATACCTTTGATTCTAAAGATGGAAATCTGACTTATGATTTCAAACCGGCACCACACAAAACAGCCGGTCTTTATCACCTGCATGTCTATGAAGCAAAAAAAGGCGGAGCTCTGAAATTTGTTGCTAAATCCACCCTGGAGGTATCTGTTGCCAAGGAGGGAACCGTTACTGTCAGTGATCTTGATCAGAAGAAGGGTACCTGCAAGATCACAATCACAGGTGTAACATGTCCATCCGGCATTACAAAGGTTGAATTCCCGTCCTGGAGCAAATTTGATCAGTCTGATCTTGTATGGTATCAGGCAACTGCAGAGGAAGATGGCAGTTATACAGCAACACTGGATGTTTCCAAACACAAAAACAATCTGGGAACTTATCAGATCCATGCATATGCTGTGAACGGAAACGGAATCCAGAGTCTGGTCGGAAAGACCACAGCAACCTTTAAGGTTGATACAGCTACTGTTACAGCAGTTAAGGATTCTGAGTCTGTGATTCTGGAAACACAGGATATTGGTGTTCCGGGAGGACTTTCTGCTGTTCGTTATGCAGTTTGGAGCGAAGAGAAAGGACAGGATGATCTGCAGTGGTTTGAGACTGCTTGCCAGGCAGCCACAGCGTCTGCAAAATATACCATCTCTTCTTTTAAAGGCTTTAAGCACTTTGGTGTATATCAGGTACACTGCTATGGTGTAGCTAAGAACGGAAATCTTGTTTTACTGGGTACAACATCTTTTGAAGTTGAAAAACCGGCACTGGATGATATGAAGATCACTCTGGATAATGCAAAGGGTGAATTCACAATCGTTCTCAGTGGTCTGAAGAGTGACACTGGAATCACTAAAGTGCAGATCCCTGTATGGAGTGCAAAAGATCAGAATGATCTGGTATGGTATACCGCAACCAAGGATGCATCCGGAAACTATACTGTTAAATCTACGATCGCAAAACATAAATATAATGTTGCAACCTATACCGCACATGTATATGTGACAGAGACCAATGGTCTTACCTCCTTCCTTAAAGGAGATACGTTTACATTCGAGAAAACCTGTGATGGTGTAGAGGTTGGTGCAGGCACCAACCAGAAGACATTCCCGATCACTGCTAAAAATATTTCTATTCCGTTAGGAGCAAAATCAGTTACTGCTGCTGTATGGAGTGACAAGGATGGGCAGAATGATCTGAAATGGTATACACTGACCGGAACAAACGGTGGTGATTACAAAGGAACTATTGATATCAGCAACCATAAGACCCAGGGTAATTATCAGGTACATGTGTATGCCAATACATTAGGCGGAACCAATGTATTCCTTGGCAATACAACATTTACAGTTAACAGTACTGCAAAGGCAACTGCTACAGTTGTTTCAGAAGAGCCATCCAATGGCTGCTTTAACCTGAAGATCACAATCACAGATGCCAATTCAGCTGTTTCCAAGCTGGAGGTTCCAATCTGGACCAAAGGAGATCAGAGTGATATTTACTGGTATACAGCTACAAAACAGAGTGACGGCACTTATTCCTGCAAGGTGAATATTGCAAATCATAAGCTGAATCTTGGAAACTTTGTGATCCACATGTATCCAACCTTTACCAACGGAATTAGGATTGCTGCGGGTACTACATCCTATAACTTTAATCCTCCGAATGTTCTTGCTGTGACAAAACCTGCTAACGGAAGCAGAAAAGTGACACTGAAGAATGCCGGTGCTGCAAGCAAGGTACAGTTTGCTGTATGGAGTGATGATAAGGGTCAGGATGACCTGGTATGGTACAGTGGAACAAAACAGAGTGACGGAAGCTGGACAGCGACCATTAAATCACTCAATCATAAGAGTGCAGGAAACTATCAGCTCCATTGTTATGTGAATGATAAGATGACCTGCGCAACTACTTTTAGTTTCGCTCAGAGTGAGATGGCTAAGCAGGGCTGGTACTACGAGAATGGATACAAGTTCTATTATAAGGACGGTAAAAAACTGACCAACCTGACTTCCATCATCGGAGCACAGGGTTCTTATGTGGCAAAGGTTAACAGAACAACCTGTACGATCACAATCTATGCGGATGACCCGAATAGTAAAAAGGGGTATATTATTCCGGTTATTGCATTTACCTGTTCTGTAGGTCTGCCAAATACACCTACAACACCAGGAACACACTATACTTTTGTAAAATACAGATGGAAAGAGCTGATGGGTCCATCCTATGGACAGTATGCTACTAAGTTTACCAGTGATGGTATCTACTTCCATTCTGTAGCAGGATTCAATACCACAAGTTATAACCTCAATTATATCGATTATAACAATCTGGGAATTCCTGCATCTCATGGATGCGTACGTCTTTGTGTACGTGATGCAAAATGGATCTATGATAACTGTCCATTAGGTATGAAGGTCATTGTATATGACAGCGGTGATCCGGGACCATACGGAAAACCGGCAACAATCAAGATTCCACCGGGACAGACATGGGATCCAACTGATCCGGCAATACAGTAATAAATAAGGGGGGAGTGGACTTAAAGTCCAGTCCCCCTATGCTTTTTTGACAAAAGTTTTTAGACTGGAGATGAATGATGAGTAAGAGGAAAACATGGAAACAGATGATGGCAGGAATGCTGACGGCTGTCACGATTCTCGGAAGTATGCCTTCTCCTGTTTTTGCTGCTCTTCCTGAGGAAAACCAGGAAACAGAGCTGCGATCGGTGCAGGCGGATGGAGGACCGGAAGAAGAGGATTTGGCTACAGATATTTCTGTGACAGAAGAAACAGAAGTAAAAGAAGATATTTCCGATGGTGAAGAAATTCCTGAAGAGGAAGCAGATCATGCGGTTGTTTCTGAGGTAGAACAGGAAGAAAGCTATTCTGAAACACAGACCGTGGAAGAATTGTCTGTGGGAGATCCGGTGGTTGTATGTGATCCCGTGGATCCTGTTACAGGAAAATTTACCATCAGAGTCAGGAACTGCCAGCTTTCTGCAGGAGATCAGATTCTTGTTCCGGTATGGCAGGAAGCGAAGCAGAAGGATCTTGTATGGAATACAGCAGTTCGTGAAGGTGAGGAGTATGTTGTTCGTGAGACCACGGCTGCCCATGGATATCTGACAGGGGAATATCAGATCCACGTTTACAGGAAAAACAGTGTGGGACAGATGACATTTCTTGCAAAGACTGCTGTCCGGATCATACCGGAGGCGGAGGGAATCTCCACAGAGAGAGCAGGAAACCAGGTCTATGCCACCCTCACAGGTGTAAAATTATACGATACCTCTGACTCTGTACAGCTGGCTGTCTGGAGCGAGACGAACGGACAGGATGATCTTGTCTGGGAGACTGCCAAGAGGCAGAGCGACGGGAGCTGGAAAGCAACAATCCCTTTGAGTAAACATACAGGTACAGGTATTTGTCATGTACATGCCTATGCATTTACCAGGACAGGGGTTCCGGTATGCTTAAAGAAAACAACTTTTCAGCTGGGAGGAATCTCTGCTGACAGTATTAAGGCGACAACACCTGATCCTTCCACAGGTGAATTTACAGTTACGATTTCCGGAATTACAGCTCCTGCGGGAATTGCAAAGATCCAGGTGCCGATCTGGTCTAAGCCGGATCAGAGTGATATCTACTGGTATACGGCAGAGAAACAGGGCGATGCTTACATAGCAAGATGCAATCTCTCAAAACACAGAAATAATACGGGAACCTATCAGATCCACGTCTATCTTACAGATCTGAGCGGATACAGAAGTTTTCTGACTATGACTACGATGAAAGCGGAGTCTTTGGGGGCATTGGAAGTTACAAATTTTGCTGCCGCTGTAAGCAACGGTACTTTTACATTAAGTGCTGATAAGATCACTGCTCCTTTTTCTGTTAAAACAGTCAGTATTGCTGTTTGGAACAAGGCAGACCAGAGTGATCTTGTATGGTATACACCGGTAAAGGACGGAGAGCGATATATAGTAAACTCTTCTATTGCAAAACACAAATTCCATACAGGTACCTATCAGGCCCATCTTTATCTGCAGAACAGTGAAGGCAAGATGGTATTCGGCGGGAAAACAAGTTTCTCTGCTGCATTGGATTATCCGTCATTGAAGGTAGTGACTTCTGCAGACCAGACAAGTGTTCAGGCAATTCTCAGTAATCTTCAGACACCTGATCGAGGCGGTGTGGTTCGATTTGCTGTCTGGAGTGAAGAGAATGGCCAGGATGATCTCAGATGGTATACAGCAGCAGGACCGGAAGGAAATCAGACCGCAACCATTCCGGTTGCAAACCATCGTTCCACAGGAGCCTGCCAGATCCACGCCTATGTATTCTGGCCGGATAACTCCTATTGCCTGATCGGTAAAACAACCTTTACCGTGGCAAATGCTGCTGTGAATGCAGTAAAGGTCAGCAATGTGGATCACACAAAAGGAAGTTTTACCATTACAGTGACTGCAGCAGATGCCAGTGGAATTGACTATGTGAGAACTGCTGTATGGAGCAAAGCAGACCAGAGTAATCTGGTATGGTATAAAGGTGTGCAGCAGACAGACGGAAGCTGGACTGCTTCCATGCAGATTGAAAATCATAAAGGTCTGTACGGAGTCTATCATGTGCATGCTTATGCAGTGATGAAGGATGGCAGCAGCAAACTGCTGGCTGTCACAGATACTGAATTGAAGGAAAGCAACCGGTTTGTTTCTGAAAAGCTTTCTGAAGATACGATCAGACTCACGATCTACAGTCCGAATCTGAATGGGAAAACCGCAGAATCCGTTGTGTTCCCAACCTGGAGTCAGACCAACGGACAGGATGATCTGGTCTGGTATAAGGGTGTGAAACAGGCGGACGGCAGTTATCAGGTGACCGTTAAGCAGGAAAACCATAAACATGACGGTGTGTTTTACACGCATGTGTATGTAAAATATGCAGGTGAAGAAAAACTGGTGCAGGCAACCAGCTACACACTGGCAAAATCTGTAACACAGGTCAGAGAACTGGATGCTGAGGCACTCGCGGTTATGCGTAATATCCTCTATGCCGTAGAGACCGGCGGACAGGTATATGGAAGAAAGCAGTATGACAATTTTACAGA
>JAKSRN010000010.1 GCA_024403585.1 Lachnospiraceae bacterium
TAGCTGTAATGAACAACTCAAGAAGTCCAATCCAGATACTGAACTTCATGGTCATATATACAGTCGCTGCAATGAACCAGATTATACATACAATTTTTCCGCCGGATTCAAAAATTTTGTATGACAGTACACCAATGATCACAGACATGATCATTGTTACAAACCAGATATTTTGCCAGTCTTCAAAGAAGCCGGGACCCTCGAACTCTTTTGGAGCTCTTAGTTCTCTTATTTCAGAATCGTTCAGTTCTTGATCATAAATATCTGCATACTCTGTTTTTACCTGCTCCTCAATTGCTTTGAAAGCATTCAGAACGCCCTCATCCCACTTATCATATTTCAGATATGGGATTGCATAGGTATCAAGTATCCTTCCTGCTTTTGCATCATTGATGGCACCCTCAAGTCCATAACCTACTTCTATTCTGATATCTCTGTCTTCTTTTACCAGAAGAAGGAGGACTCCATTATCTTCTCCGGCATCACCAATCCCGTATGAACGGAAAAGATCTGTGGCAAATGTTTCCAGATCATCACCATCCAGTGTATCCATGGTAACAACCACAATCTGGGCACCGGTTTTATCATTGAGATCAATATTGGTGTCCATGATGTAATCGATCGTATCCTGAGACAGGATACCGGCGAAGTCATTTACATAAAAATTGTTGGTCGGCTTTGGGATAGCAGCGCCTAAAACCGGAGTAATCAGACTGATAAGCAACAGCATCAGAAATATAATAGCTGACGCTGACTTTCCGATCCTTCTTTTCATATCCATCACTTCCGTTCCTTAAAACTCAACAGTTGGTACTGCTTCACTTCCTTCTCTTGCCTCAAAGTAGTCTGCCTGCTCAAAGCCAAACATACCTGCCAGGAATCTACCCGGGATTCGTTTGATGATTCCGTTGTAAGAACGAACCGCATCATTATAATCTCTTC
The DNA here is from genome assembly GCA_024403585.1 of Lachnospiraceae bacterium. Taxonomy (GTDB): domain Bacteria; phylum Bacillota; class Clostridia; order Lachnospirales; family Lachnospiraceae; genus JAKSRN01. The sequence continues at coordinate 943 of JAKSRN010000010.1, forward strand.
TTGCTGTTGCGATTCTGTTTTCTGTTCCGGCAAGCTCATCCTGCAGCTGGATAAAGTTTGTGTTGGATTTCAGATCCGGATAATTCTCCACGATCACGTTAAAGTTGCTGAGTGCCTGTGTTAAGGCATCATTAGCTTCTGCTTTCTCTTCAAGACTTCCGGCATTAATCAGTTTCTCTCTGGACTCAGTGATGGAGTTGATGACCTCGGTCTCATGGTCCATGTAGCCTTTGACTGCATTTACCAGGTTAGGGATCAGGTCTGCTCTTCTCTGCAGCTGGGTTCCGATGTCAGCAGAAGCATTCTCAACCTTCTCTGAAGCATTAACCATTCCATTGTATGTGGTGATTGTTCCGATCAAAGCAATTGCAAGCACTGCGATCACTATGATCAATCCGATTTTTCCATTTCCCTTTTCTTTCATAAATACCTCCTTTATACGCCTGATGCGTTATTCTTAATCCTACAGGTTCCTTATTCCATAAGCATACGATCCAATGCGGTTACAGCCAATCTTCCCCGGCATCAGAAGCCTCTGCTGGCGCCACCGCCACCGGAACTTCCTCCGCCACCGGAAAAGCTGCTTCCTCCACCGGAATAGCCTCCCCCATAACTTCTTGTACTTCCGCCATATCCACCTGAACCACTGTTTTTGGAAAAGATGGCAATGATAATGACAAGTACCAGTAACGCAACATAAAGGTAAGTTTCTGTATTATCGCTTGTACCCTCATGTCTTTCATATTCTACCGGAAGATTAGACGATATCTCTACATCATATTCCTTTGCGATCTCCTGCACAACCGCATCGAATCCATTCAGAATTCCTTCATCCCATCGATCATCCTTGAGATAAGGGATCACATAATAATCCAGAATTCTTCCTGCCTTGGCATCGTTGATGGCACCTTCCAGTCCGTATCCAACTTCAATTCGGATCTTTCTGTCACCGTGTGCAAGCAGGATCAGGACACCGTTGTTTTCCTTTGCATCACCAATTCCATACTTACGAAACATCTCATTGGCATAGGTCTCTATGTCTGACCCATCCAGTGATTCCACGGTTGCTACCACCACCTGGGCACCGGTTTTTTCTTCCAGTTCCACGGCGATGTTCATAATATAATTGAAACAATCGTCGTTCAGAAGTCCTGCAAAATCATCCACATAAAAATCATCGGTAGGACCGGGAATGGAAGATGCCGAAACAGGAACTGTGAAAAACAAAAGAAGAATAAGAGTCAGCAAAAATCTTGCAATGCTCTGTTTTCTTTTATGTATGTAGGTTGTCATCTGCAACACGCCTCCTTTCCTGATTAAGCGGACATTCGCATTCTGCTTTATGTGAAGCAAACATTCGCATTCCGCTCTGCCCCATGCTCATAAACACATTGCTTCTACTTAAAAAGTATACACGATTTTCGTAAACTTTCGCTACACTTATTATTTCGATTTTTCCAAATTCAGGAATTTTCATTCTCTCTATCTCTGTAAAACGGACATGTCTCTCCGCTCTGCTTCATGCTTTTTTCTTTCTAAGATATGGCTTCAGCTTACTGAAAGTAAAAAGATAGATGAAAAATGCAATACTGCTGATACTCCAGGAAATCGGATAACTGTTCATCATCGTATACATATCATGGTGTTTCGGTAAAACAAAAAGGATCCAAAGACTTCGGATCAGACAAACTCCTATTCCTGAGATCAGCATCGGAATAAAAGTATCTCCCGCACCACGTAATACTCCTGAGAGGATCTCAATAGACACATACAGCACATAAAACCTTGTAAGATAGCGCATCATTGCCACACCCACCTGATTGACCCCTGCATCCGTAGAAAACAAAGGAAAAAGCCATGGACAGATCAGATAGATGACAATACTCAGTAGTACTGCACTGCATGCCGCCTGAAAAATGCAGACCCAGATACTTTTTGTCACCCTGCTGCTTTTCCCTGCACCAATATTTTGTCCAACAAAAGTAGCACCGGCGATTCCGAATGCTGCAATGGTAGTCCAGAAAACACCATCAATCTTATAGTAGGTCGCCCAGGCTGCCACATAGTCAGTTCCTAATCCATTAACTCCTACCTGAATGATACTGTTGGATAAGCCATACATCACGGACTGCATACCTGCGGGAAGTCCCACCTGCACCATCCTCTTCAATATCTTCTTGTCCATCTTCAGCTTTGACAGATGCAACCGGCAGGCATCCTGTCTTTTGGCCATAACCACAAGAACCAAAACTGCACTTACCGCCTGCGATAAAATAGTGGCAAGCGCGGCACCAAAAACGCCCATAGGTATCACCAGGATAAAAAGCAGATCCAGTATTACATTCAGCAGACAGCAGACAACCAGAAAGATAAAGGGTCTTCTGGAATCTCCCACAGCTCTCAGAATACCGGCTCCGGCATTATAAATCAGATTCCCTACCATGCCTGCAAAATATACTCTCAGATAGATCACAGACCATTCCATGGTATCTTCCGGTGTATTCATCCAGCCCAGCATCGTCGGTGCAAGCCATATACCAAGGATCATGATCACCAGACCACACAGAATGGAAAAAACCAGCACGGTATGCACCGATCTGCTGACTTTCTCTTCATTACCGGAACCGTAATACTGAGAAACCAGTACTGCAGCTCCAGAAGATAATCCCACAAAAAAACCTACGATCAGCATAACAATCATTCCGCTGGAGCCACCTACTGCAGAAAGAGCAATCTTTCCCAAGTAGCGACCAACGATCAGAGCATCTGCTGCATTATAAATCTGTTGAAAAAGAGAACCGAACAGGATTGGAAAGAAAAACAGCAGCATTTCCTTTCCGATCTTTCCTTCTGTGATCGGATTCTTTGTAATCGAATTCACTTAAAAACCTTCCTTCTCTTATTTTCAGGGCTTTTTGATCTTCAGCCCTTTGAGATACTCCTTTTGTTCAGGAGTGATCCTGTAACTCTCTCTTGCTTTCTGGATCGTCTTGTTATGGACCCACTGATCCAGTCTCTGTTCCTGAATATATGGAATGACCGCATCCCACTGCTTCGCAAGAGCTGTAGCAAAAAACCACGCCTGCATCATCTTTACATAGTATTCATCACTATGAACATCCGCAGGGATATCCAGATAAGCAGGATCAAACTCCTCATCCAGATAGTGAGTCATAAGCATCTCCATTCCAAAACGACAGGTATAAGTCGCCTCAGAAGCAGACCACTCACGAATCTTATGGATCAGTTCTGCTTTATGTTTTCTGAATACTTTTGGAGACATGATATCACAAACTGCCCAGTTGTCCACATATGGAAGAAATGCATCCACTGCCTGAATACAGCTGTCATACTCCTTGATCTCAGACAGAATCAGACCATGTAGCATGTTTTCATCGTAATATGTATGAGGAAGACTTCTAATAAAGCTGTCCGTCTCGGAATCATTTTTCAAAGCTTTGGCGAGTTTTCTTGCTTCAGGCACCCGCACTCCGATGAAGAGTTCCGGCTCAATTCCGGGTGTAAGCTTACTCTGAAAGACAGCATATTCTTTATCCTGTAAAGCGAATAATCGTTCCAATATCGTCATATAAAAATACTCCTTTCTCTCTACAAGATTGTACAGGAAAAGGAGTATTGTGGAAAGTACTTATAGTAACAGTATATGTGACAAAAACACAGCAAAGGAATCTTCGCTTATCGTTTCTCTCCAAGATATACAAGTCCGATGGTTCCAGGACCGGAATGAGCACCGATACTTGGACCGATTGGACAGATCATGAATTGCTGCTGTCCCATCTCTTTCTCGATCATGGCTTTCAGATCCATTGCTTCCTTATCAGAATCACCATGAATGATTCCGACAAAGATCTGTTTGTCTTTGAAAGATCCCATATTCTCTTTCATATACTGCACCATTGCAGACAGAGCTTTCTTCTTACCGCGAACCTTTGCCAGTGGAACCAGTTTACCTTCCTCATCCACATGAAGAATCGGTTTCAGATTGATCACAGTACCGAGTACAGCACTTGTTTTTGACAGACGGCCTCCTCTGTACAGATATTCCAGATTGTCTACTGTAAAGAGAACACATAAATTCTTTGACAGTTCTTTTGCTGCAGCTGCAATAGCATCAATATCCTGGCCTTTATTGATCAGCATCTGACAATACTCAATGATGATTCCCTCACCTAAAGAAGCAGACAGTGTATCCACCACACGGATCTTACATTCCGAAAACTCTTCCATGATCTCCTCTGCTCCATTCACGATGTTCTGGCAGCCGGAAGAAAGCGCAGAAGAAAAGCTTATATGGATGATATCTTTGCCGCTTGCTGCTGCCTCTCTGAATTTATCCAGGATCACAGCCGGATTGCTTGCTGCTGTTCCTACTTTTTTACCTGCACGCATGGCATCATAAAACTCTTTGATGGTGAGCAGATTGCCTTCCTCACCATAAATATCTTCCTCTACATTGTAATAATGTGGGATCACAAGGATCTTATTCTCTTTCAGATAAGACTCTGGCAGATCTGTATTGGTTTCAGTTGAAATAATGATCTCTCTCATGCTGTCCTCCTCTTTCAAGTCTGAATTCTATTTTATATGCTTTACTTTTCCATTGGTTTGAATCTATTACTTTTAATTTCAAACATTTAGTATCATAGCACAGCTGAAAAAGAACTGCAAGAAGAAAAGCATAAGAAAAAGCCTCCACAAAAGTGGAGGCCTTTTCAGAAAAAAGAATATGAAAAGTGGTATATAACTTAGTTAAGTGATTACTCCTCACTACGTGCATGTCTGATTGCACGAACAAGAGCATCAACGTTAGCTGGAGATACGTTGTCCATGATCTCCTGAGCAGGTCCAGCGATGTATCCGCCGTTTTTGCCAAGGATGTCGATCTCGCGAAGTGTTCCCTCGTATACTTCCTCTGGAGTACCGAATGCCAGCAGACCCTGTGTATCAACACCACCGTAGAAGATCAGGTCGTTGCCGTACTCTCTCTGCAGGAACTCATGATCCATAACTGGCTGTACTGGCTCCAGGATGTCCAGACCGATATCGATCAGGTGAGGAATGAATGGAGTGATCTTTCCACAAGAGTGCATCTGAACTTTGATACCAGCATCATGGTAAACATCGAACAGTCTCTTCAGCTGTGGTTTCAGGAACTCTACGAATACTGCCTCAGAGAAGAAGGTAGATACCTGTGTTCCAAGGTCATCACCGTGATGTCCAAGTTTGAATCCACGTTTAACAGTCTCTTTAGCGATCTCTACTTTGTAATCTGTGATTACGTTGAAGAAGTGGTGAATGATATCTGGCTCATCCATCAGAGTGTACATGAAGTTCTCGATCTCCATCAGCTCGTATGTTTTCTCCCAGATTCCGTTGTATCCGGATACTACTACCAGAGAGCTTCCGGAATGCTCCTCTTTATCAACCTCAGCATATTTGAACTGTGCATCCATCATTCCTGGGGATGTAAGCTCTGGAGCTTTGAAGTTTTTCCATACGCTCTCATCATCCAGAGCGTCTTTCAGTGGATGTCCGTAGTTGAAGTAAGAAGTTGCTTCTGGGTTGTATGTCAGTCCCCATGGATCTACATAGAAGCCTTTCTCATCTACATGAGAACGTCCCAGCTCCATAGAAAGAGCAACTTTTTCTTTGTCATCGATACCGTTGGATACGGAATCATCTGTTGTATATGTGAAGAAGTAATGGTTTCCGAGGTACTCATTGTACTCATCCTCATCTGTAATTCCTACAAATGCTGCACACTCCATTTTCTTTTTTGCGTTTGCGAAGTTAACTACGCTTGGAAGATAGTTGGTATTTTTTCTGTTAATAACATCAAGTACAAGCTGCTCTCTGTTCATGTTTGCCATAATACTTATTCTCCTTTTAATACTATTCTCTTATTCCCCGATCAGTATTTTTGTGTTCCCCTGATCTGTCTTTATTGTATGTTCGGAAGACTTTGTATTCTTGTATTCTTTCATTAAAAAAACCCCGAAATAACGGGGTTTTTAAAAAATCACTACACAAAACTGTATTTCCGTCCGAAACAACATTTTGTCAATACAAGTATTTAAAGTGAATTATCTGAATTTTTTATCTGATCCGACCTGTTACAGCTCACAAAAATCTATATGATCACTGTCAGGTAAAGTCAGGTTTTTCTACAATTTCATTACAAGACCCATACATGCGCCTGCAACGATCCAGAAAAACGGATGCAGCTTTTTCAGCTTTTTATTACACATAAGAGCATAGAAACCGATACAGATCAGAAGAAGAGTTACAGGAATGTGAAACTCACCATTAGCATCTGTAAAAAGTGCAGTATTAAAGATTCCATATACTGCTGTTCCGATCAGTCCGGTAACTACCGGTCGGATCAGGGCAAAGCTGCTCTTGATGTACATGCTCTTACTGAATTTATCAAGAATTCCTGCAATGATCACAATTACGATGATACTTGGCAGTACCAGAGACAAAGTTGCAGCTATTCCGCCCGGAAATCCTGCTGCATTGTATCCTGCATAAGTAGCCATATTGATACCGATCGGTCCCGGTGTACTTTCACTGACTGCCAGCATATTAGCCACATCAGAAACCTGGTACCAGTCGTATCTGCTTGGAAGATCCATTAAAAAAGGAATAGTGGCAGGACCACCGCCTACAGCAAACAAACCAATCTGAAAAAATTCTATGAATAGATGAAAAAATACACTCATGCCTTGAACCTCCCCATCTTATAGAGAACAATTCCTGTGCAGCCGGCAAGAATCACGATCAATACACGAGGTACAGGTGTAAACATTGAAACAAGAAATCCAATGATACAGACTGCTGCTGTGAGTTTTCCCTTTATGGTTTTCTTTGCCATAGAGACCAGAGTATTCAGCATCAAGGCACAGACAACAACTTTGATTCCTCCTACTGCATGTGCCACATACTGGTTACTCATAAACTGTTCCAGAAACATAGCGAGAATAGAAACAATGATCAGAGAAGGACTGATCATACCCAGAGTGGAAAAGACGCCTCCGATGATGCCTCTTCTTTTATACCCAATAAATGTTGCCACATTGACAGCTATGATACCTGGTGTACATTGACCCACCGCATAATAATCCAGCAGTTCCTCCTCTTCTGCCCAGCCTTTTTTCTCTACGATCTCATGTTTGAGCATAGGAAGCATCGTCAGTCCACCACCAAAGGTCATTCCGCCGATTCGAAAGAATGCCGCATATAATTCCAATAATTCCCACATCTTTTACCTCCTCTTACCAGTTCTTTGTACAACTCAACAACGGTTCCAAGGATCTCATCATTGAATTCATATTGTTCCGTATGAAGTCCGGGATGCTTCTCTCCACAACCTACCCCGAACATTGCACCTTTTGTTTTCTGCAGATAATAGCCGAAATCCTCCGACCACCGGAAGGGTTCCTCCGGATATGAAAAGGCAAGCTTCAGACCTTCTGCAGCATCCTGTACTTTTTTCACACAGGCAGGTGTATTTTCAGTAGCCGGAAATTCCTCGATCAAACGAATCTGACAATCCATCTCAGCCTCTTTGGCCAGCATCAGGGCTTTCTCCCGGATCCTTCTCACCAGCAGATCGTATTCTTCCTGCAACTCTCCGCGAAGGGTAAACTTCAGACTTCCTTTTTCAGCAGAAACACCATAGGAAGAACTACCCAGATTCACACCGATCACAGTGGCCAATACGATACCCTTATGTGGCTCTTTTACCAGTTGATCTGCATATCGGATCATTTCCGCGATGATCATAGCCGGATTCTTTCCCTGCTCCGGATAGGCAGCATGGGAAGGGCATCCGGTAAAGATCAGTTCCATTCCGGTAGATGCACAGGCAAAGGTATTCTTCAAAAGAAGAACCTCTGATTCTTTTTTGCCTGGAATATTATGAAAGGCGTATATTTCCTGAATTCCTTTCTCTTCAATCAGGCTGCTGCAGATTTCCCCGCCTTCACCGGTCTCCTCACCCGGCTGAAAGATCAGATACACACTTCTGTCCGGAGAAAGATCTGACAGTTCTTTTGCAAATGCTGCCAGTACACTGCTGTGCCCATCATGTCCACACAGATGTCTTGCCTGCCCGTCCTGACACAAAACAGCATCAAAATCCCCACGGAATGCGATTGCCTTCTTTTCAGTTTCTTTTTTGTATTCTGCATAGAACCACTTTCCGCGATCCACCACATGTAAATCCGTGTGCTCCTTTAGCCAGCGCATCAGCAATGCCTTGGTCTGGTATTCCTGCATAGACGGCTCAGCGAGTGTATGCAGTACTTTTCTCAGTTGTATAATTTCTTTCTTATCCATTCAAGACACCTGTATTTCCTTGCTATATGATCCTTAGAATCCTTCTTCTTGTCTTTGTGATTATTTCATCACTTTTCAGAGAGGACTTCCTCCGCTTTACTTAAAGCTGCATCGATCACAGCATCCATATCATAATATTTATACTCACCCAGTCTTCCGCCAAAGAGTACTTTCTCTTCTTTCTCTGCAAGCGCCTTATACTGCTGGTAGAGATCAGAGTTTTTCTCATCATTCACCGGATAGTATGGCTCATCACCTGGTTTCCATTCAGAAGAATATTCTCTTGATATGATGGTTTTCGGAAGATCCTTTCCTTCCTGATCCTTTCCGAAAGTGAACCACTTGTGTTCAATGATCCTGGTCCATGGAGTTTCCAGGTCTGTGTAGTTAACGGCAGCATTTCCCTGGAAGTTGGGAATGTCCAGAAGCTCAGTTTCAAAGCGGACGCTTCTATATTCCAGATTGCCCAGTGAAAATCCGTAGAAAGCATCAATTGGTCCTGTATAAAGAACCTTTTCTGCACAGGCATCCCATCTTTCCCGGTCCTCAAGATAGTCCACATTCAGACGTACCTCGATCCCATCCAGAAGATTTGCCACCAGTTTTGTATAGCCTTCCATCGGGATTCCCTGATACAAAGCATTGAAATAGTTATTATCAAAGGTAAATCGAAGAGGCAGACGGCGAATGATAAAAGCAGGAAGCTCATCACAAGGACGTCCCCACTGCTTCATAGTGTAACCTTTGATGAGTTTCTCATAGATACTTCTTCCTACCAGAGAGATTGCCTGCTCTTCAAGATTCTTTGGTTCAGTGATCCCCGCCTCCCTGCGCTCTCTTTCCACATGGGCATATGCTTCTTCCGGAGTCACAGCACCGAAGATCTTATTAAAGGTATACATGTTAAAAGGAAGGGAATAGAGTTCCCCCTTATAATTTGCTACCGGGGAATTGGTGAACCGGTTGAATTCAGAAAAACGATTCACATACTCCCATACTTTTTTATTGTTGGTGTGGAAGATGTGTGCCCCGTACTTATGTACCTGGATTCCCTCGATCTCCTCACAATAGACGTTGCCTGCAATCTGAGGTCTACGCTCGATCACAAGCACTTTTTTCCCGGCGTCTGTTGCCTGTCTTGCGAAAACCGCACCAAACAGACCAGCACCAACGATCAAATAATCATACATAAAACAATCCTTTTTGTTAAAAGAGTCCCTCCCAAAGCTTGAGAGGAACTCTTATCATCAACTCTTATTTACTCTACAGTTACACTCTTAGCAAGGTTTCTTGGTTTATCAACATCAAGACCTTTCGCCACGCTGACATAGTAGCCCATCAGCTGCAGAGGAATGATTGCAAGACTGGTTGCAAAATGCTCATCTGTCTGTGGTACATAAGCTACAAAGTCAGCAGAGTCTTCAATTACATAGTTTCCGTTAGAAGTAAGGCCCATCAGATATGCTCCACGGCTTTTTACCTCAAGAAGGTTGCTTACGGTCTTCTCAAAAAGATCAGACTGAGTCAGAACACCGATTACCAGAGTGCCTTCTTCAATCAGAGAGATGGTACCGTGTTTCAGCTCACCTGCAGCGTATGCTTCACTGTGGATATAGGAGATCTCTTTCATCTTCAGACTTCCTTCCAGACAAATCGCATAGTCAATACCACGACCAATGAAGAAGATATCATGTGCGCTTGCAAATTTAGAAGCAAACCACTGGATGCGCTCTTTGTCTTCCAGGATCTTGGCAACTTTATCCGGCAGAGAATGGATCTCTTCGATCATATCATTATAAGCCTTCTCTTCGATCATGCCACGAACACGACCAAACTCCAGAGCAAGTGCATAGCAGGCAATCAGCTGTGTGCTGTATGCCTTGGTAGTTGCTACTGCGATCTCAGGACCTGCCAGGGTATAAAATACCATATCAGACTCACGGGCAATAGAACTTCCCACAACATTAACGATGGCAAGAGTATCTGCTCCGTATTCTTTTGCTTCGCGAAGAGCTGCCAGTGTATCTGCAGTCTCACCGGACTGACTGATCACGATCATAAGATCATCTTTTCCGATCAGCAGCTTTCTGTAACGGAACTCAGATCCCAGCTCAACACGGACAGGAACTCCGCAGAGATCCTCAAACACGTACTGAGCCACAATACCTACATGATAAGCAGAACCGCAGGCAACAATATAGATCTGACGATACTGTTTGATCTTCTCAGGAGTAAGACCTGTAGAAGAAAGGTCGATCTTTCCGTCTTTCAGAACACTGTTGAAGGTATCAGCAATAACCTTTGGCTGCTCATGGATCTCCTTCATCATGAAATGCTCATAGCCGCCCTTTTCAGCTGCCTCTGAATCCCAATGAATAGAAACCAGTTTTTTCTGGATCTCATCACCGTCCAGGTTGTAGAAATGCACTTCACCGGCTTTCAGGCAAGCCATCTCCAGGTTTCCGATATAATATACATCTCTTGTATACTTCAGAATAGCCGGAACATCAGATGCAACATAAGACTCATTGTCCTTCACACCAATGATCATAGGGCTGTCTTTTCTGGCTACCCAGATCTGACCAGGATAATCATTGAACATCAGAGCAAGAGCGTAAGAACCTCTTACACGTACCATTGTTTTAGCAATAGCATCGATCGGTCCGATATTGTATTTTTTATAATAATAGTCAACGGTTTTGATCAGAACCTCTGTATCTGTATCAGAATAGAAATGGTATCCTTTTCTGATCATCTTATCCTTCAGTTCCTGATAGTTCTCAATGATGCCGTTATGAACACCTGTAACATTCATATCATCACTGACATGAGGATGTGCATTCACCTCAGACGGAACACCATGAGTTGCCCATCTTGTATGACCCACACCGCAGGTACCGATCATGGATTTACCTTCATTTGTTTTATCAGACAGATGACGCAGACGTCCCTTTGCCTTAGCGATCTTGATATCAGAATCGCCATCACGGACTGCAATACCGGCAGAATCATAACCTCTGTACTCCAGTTTAGAAAGTCCGTCAAGAAGGATCGGAGCAGCCTGCTCAGATCCGATATATCCTACTATTCCACACATAATATTTTACCTCCCCTGGTAGTTTGGTTTAAATTGTAAATACTCCCCTGGTAAAAGAGAGTCTTCTTGAATCAGGATCAAACAGCACCTTCATGCAACAATACAACCTTGACTGTTTTGAAAAGGATGGCAATGTCCAGTTTGAGACTCCAGTTCTGAATATACTCTCTGTCCAGACGTACTACCTCATCCATACTGTCAATGTTGCTCCTACCGCTTACCTGCCACAGGCCGGTAATACCCGGTTTTACACGCATACGGGCACGGTGCTGGATATCATATCGTTCCCATTCATCCACTGTCGGCGGACGTGTTCCCACAAGACTCATGTCACCCTTCAAGACATTGAAAAACTGCGGGAATTCATCAATGGAAGTTTTACGGATAAAGTTACCGATACCCTTCGGTTTTCCATGCTTATCCTTTTTCTCGCTTCCGATGATACGCGGATCATCTTCCATCTTAAACATGACATCATCCACATCGCTCTGTGCAAGCAGAGCTGCTTTTCTCTCCTCCGCATCCATGTACATGCTTCGGAACTTGTAGATCTTGAACGGTTTTCCGTTCCTTCCGATACGGATCTGACTGAAAAAGATGGGACCCGGAGATTTTTTATAGATAAGTGGTGCCACAAAAATAAAGAGAATACCGCACATTATGCAGCCTACAATAGCACCCACTATATCGATCAGACGTTTATAAAGAAGATCCTTAGGAGCAACGATCTTCATACCGTTGGTTACGACCGCATAGTCACCAAGACTTTCTACATGACGTTCTCCCCAGGAATCAGCCTTCAGCTCAGCCAGACAGAAGTGAGTGGTAACACCCATACTGATGAGCTTTTCTTTGGCATCTTCTGACAGAGCCATCTCTTCAGGCAGATAGATAAAGACTTCATCTACCCATTCCCGGCTGATCTGTCCCAAGATATCCTGATCATTCTGAAGAACCGGAATACCTGCAATCTTGCGGTTCTCCACGTTCTTATCAACCAGAACGATCGCACTGATAAAAAATTCATAAAGCTCTGACTTGGTCAGATTATTGATCACATCCTTGATCATAGAACTGCACGTGATCACCACCATGGCACGCTTCTGTTTTGTCATACGAAGTCTGTGCATAACAAGCTTCTTTAAGAGGAACCTTGTCGGAAATGTTGCCATCGCATAGAGAACCATGCTCAGGATGATAAATCTTCGTGAAAAAATATGCTGCTGATGCAGGATGAATGTCGCGATCAGGAATGCTACGATTACAGTTCCGGAATGTTTGATTGAGAATCCCAGTTCTGCAGAATTACCCCTTTTTAATATACTCTTGAAAGGCTGTGTAAAAAACACAACGCACAGCTGACAAAGCAAAAAGAGCAATGCGATCGTACGAAATCGCATATTCATATAAGGAAAACCTTCATCCCAGATTGCAATAAAGGAAAGTAACAGACAAAGATGCAGGACAAGAATGTCAACTAACATAAAATCCCAATGCTTTAACCAGCTGCTTACGGATTTTTTGTACACACTCTTCACCTCCTATTAGTATTCAGTCCATCTATTCTTTCTGTTTGTACGGACTCACATCTGTATTGCATCACATAAAATATTACAGATGTTTTAATATTGTAACATAAGTTTATCTCTATGTCCATAAACTATTCCTAAAGAGTAAGTAAGCCAGAAAAAAGGTTGCCCAATACTCCATAAAAAATCGTATAAAAAAAGAAGAACTACTTAAAAAGCAGTTCTTCTTTTTGCTAAAGCGGAAGTTACATATTACTCCGCTTCTTACTGATCCGGTTTATGAAACCTGTTTAATGCACGAACAGCTTGGCAATATCATTATACATAATGAAAACCATCAATAGCATCAACAACATAAGTCCCACAATATGCACATAATTTTCCAGTTTTCGATTCAATGGTCTTCCCAGGATTGCTTCAATGATCAGGAATACCAGTCTTCCACCATCCAGTGCAGGGATCGGAAGCAGGTTCATGATACCCAGGTTAGCAGATAAAAGTATTGCAAAATTCAGGAAGGTCATAATAATGATCAGAGCGCCTTCACTCTTTACCTCATCATAGGTATCTCCCATTGCAGTAACAACACCTACAGGTCCGGACATATCCTTCACACTGTACTGACCGGTGATCAGAGTAGCCAGTGACTTAACCGTCACATGGATCCAGTATTTCATCTCTCCAAAAGCTGCACGCAGAGTACCGAATACGGACTTTTTCTCTCTCATCAGATTAAAAGAAAATCCCAGTGCTGCGGAAGTATCTGAAATCGGTGTGAATTCTCCTGCAATCTCCTGACCTGCACGGTCAACCGTCATCTTTACAGGTGATCCATCCAGTGGATGATCATCCAGATATCCCTGCAGTTCTTCCTGTGAGGATACCTTAACTCCATTAATGGAGGTGATCACATCACCGGCCTGAAAACCGGCTGTTTCCATCGGATATCCCTTCATCAGCTCCAGGATCTCCGGTTTTGCACCTTCTTCCTGGCTGTGGTAATAGCCCATCATATAGCGGGTAGTCACTACAGGGTCATAATCGATGCTGATCTTTTTACCATCTCTCTTTACCGTCATATGGATGTCCTTCAAAGGAACACCATCCAGTTCAATATCAGTATAGAGTTCTCTTGCATTGGCAATGCCGTTCCCTTCGTAGGAAGTGATCAGATCGCCTTCCTGAAGTCCGGCCTCTGCAACAGGAGAATTCTCATCCACTTCTACAACCCTGGCAGGATCTACACCCATAAAGCCGATTACGATCACAGATACTACGAATGCCATCAGGAAGTTAAAGACCGGACCGGCAGCAACAACAGCGATCCTGTTCCAGACAGGTGCTTTATTGAAACAGCCGTCAATGGCTTCTTCTTCCTCGTCTTCCCCCATCATTGTACAGGATCCACCAAAGGGAAGAATACGCCAGGCATAGGTAGTCTCACCTTTTGTGAATGACAAAATCTTTGGTCCCATACCAAAAGCAAATTCATTCACCACAATGTGGCTTGCTTTGGCCAGCAGAAAGTGTCCCAATTCATGAAAGAAGATCACTGCACTTAAGACCACAATACCCAGTACAAATTTCAAAGAAAAGTACCTCCTTTAGTTTCTTTCAACTTTAGATCAGAATTGAGGACAGATAGAAAATTACCGGTGCAGTGAAGATCACACTGTCAAAACGATCCAGCACACCACCGTGTCCAGGGATCAGTTTACCGTAGTCCTTAATTCCCATATTACGTTTGATAGCAGAAGCTGCAAGATCACCTACCATGGAGATCAGTGCACCTACGCCACAGATGATCATGTAAGCCGCTACAGGGCCATGTGTAACAAGTGCATAGATGAGTCCCAGAAGGATCGCACCTGCAACACCACCTACTGCACCCTCAATGGATTTTTTCGGGCTCAGAACAGGTGCCATCTTATGCTTTCCGAAGAGAACGCCTACACAATAAGCACAGGTGTCACAGCCCCAGGAGCAAAGGAAGATCAGCCATACATGATAAGCTCCACCCTCCAGCATTCTGGTCTGGTAAACACAGGAAAGCATAACAGCTACATAAACAATACCGAAGAATGCTGCCATAACCTGATTTGCATGGAATGCAGGATAGCAGAACACATAGGCACACATAACCAGGATCATAGAAACCATCAGAGCGCCCAGTGCATATTTACCATCAGCGATCACAAGGCTGGCATAGTAAAGACAGATTCCCACATAACCAACCAGCTCCAGAAAACTGAACTTACTGTTCTCCGGACGAACTTTCATTACTTTATAGAGCTCATTGGCACCGATCAGAGACAGAGCAAGAACTGTGAAAAACAGCAGCCAGCTTCCTGTAATGATGGTCAGAAGTGCCAGACCTACCAGCACGATTCCGCTGATTAAACGAGTTACAAACATAATTTTCCTCCTTCTATCGCCTTACGATTTAGCATTACCGAAACGTCTGTCACGTCCGTTATAGACTTCGATCGCATCCAGCAGCTGCTCTTTGTGGAAGTCCGGCCACGGAACATCCACAAAATAGAATTCTGTATAGGCAAGCTGCCATAACAGGAAATTAGACAATCGCATCTCTCCGCTGGTTCTGATCATGAGATCAGGATCAGGAATTCCTGCTGTATCCAGATAAGATGCAAAGATATCCTCCGTAATCTTTCCTTCAGGAAGCAACCCAGCTCTGGCATCCTCCGCCATTCTGGTCATACCCCTCAGGATCTCATCACGGCTGCCATAATTCAGTGCGATCTGAAAATGCAGACGATCATTATCCTTTGTCATCTCTTCTGCCCAGCGGATACGCTCCTGGATATCCGGATCCAGTGCAGAGATATCACCGATCACTTTAATGCGGGTTCCGTTCTTTCTGGCACTTCTCTCGCAACGCTTCAGATAACGGCGGAAAAGATTCATCAGTACCTGAACCTCCGCCTGGTTTCTTTTCCAGTTCTCTGTGGAGAAAGCATAGACGGTCAGATATTTTACTCCCATCTCAGAGATGATCGTACACATCTTATCCAGATTGTCGCAGCCTACCACATGGCCGTAACTTCTGGGCATTCCCTTGGCCTTCGCCCAGCGCCCGTTACCATCCAGAATGATCGCAATATGATTTGGTATCTTCATAAACGAGTTCCTTTCATAAAGAAGCAATATAGAAACACAAGATAGAATACATCTTTCAGAATGTATCTCTTATAATCTTCTCCTGTAAAAGGAGCTGTTACACCTCTGCAACAGCTCCTGCTCAACTTTCATCGCATAAAAAGGAGTTTCCTCCGTAATGCAAAACCGTAATTAAACGGTCATGATCTCTTTTGTCTTAGACTCTACTGATTTATCTACTTCTTTGATGTATTTGTCAGTCAGTTTCTGAAGCTCGTCCTGAAGTTTCTTGATCTCGTCCTCAGATACATCTTCCTTCTCCAGTTTCTTGAAGGAATCATTACCGTCACGACGGATATTTCTGATTGCTACCTTAGCAGCCTCACCTTTTTTCTTAACCTCTTTGGACAGCTCTTTACGACGATCCTCTGTCAGCTCAGGGAAGATCAGACGGATTACTTTGCCGTCAGTGTTTGGATTGATTCCCAGATCAGACATTTGGATTGCTTTGCAGATATCTTTGATCAGACGGGACTCCCATGGCTGGATCTGGATCATTCTTGCCTCTGGAACAGTGATGTTTGCAACCTGCTGCAGGTTTGTTGGTGATCCGTAATAATCTACCTGGATACGGTCCAGAACATGTGGGTTTGCACGTCCTGCACGGATTGTTCCGAACTCACTTGACAGATTAGCCAGAGTTTTTGTCATCTTGGTATCATATGTTTTAATTCTTTCGTTCATGGTAATTCCTCCGCGATCAGATTTAGTCTACGGTCACTTCTGTACCGGTAATAATTCCGTGAGCTGCATTCACGATGCTGTTCTCTTCATTCAGTCCGAATACGATCATAGGCATCTTATTCTCCATTGCAAGAATAGAGGCTGTCAGATCTACAACTTTCAGCTGCTTATCGATTACTTCCTGAATAGAAACTTTATCATATTTCTTAGCATCCGGATTGGTCTTTGGATCGTCATCATAGACACCATCAATTGCCTTAGCAAGAAGGATTGTGTCTGCTTCGATCTCAATTGCTCTCAGAACTGTACCTGTATCTGTTGAGAAATATGGATGACCTGTTCCGCCTGCATAGAATACAACCATTCCATGGTCAAAATATTTATTGCTGCGGTCTTTAGAGAACATCTTTGTGAACTCACCAACAGCGAATGGAGTAAGAACTGCTGTACGCATTCCCTGAGAACGGAAGATCTCAGAAACATAGATACAGTTCATAACAGTTGCAAGCATACCGATCTGATCCGCTTTAGTACGATCGATATTCTTACTTGTACGTCCGCGCCAGAAATTACCGCCGCCGATTACAATACCAACCTGCACACCCTCATCAACGATGGTCTTAACCTGCTTTGCAACCGCGATACAGGTAGCCTCATCAAATCCGGTTTTCTTCTCGCCTGCAAGGGCTTCTCCACTGAGTTTCAATAATACTCTTTTCATGAAATATACCCCGTATTTCTTATATTATTTTTTCAAATGTGCAAAAATGTCTGCACGATTTGAATTATTATACCACATTTTTTTCCCTTTGTATATGAATTTCCTCTATACAGTTCATTACCTGCTATTCAATACTTGCGGTTCAGTACCTCCAGATCAGTAAACCGGACAAGTCTCCCCACTCTACTTCATACTCATGAACACGCAGCTGATGGACGATTGTACTTAGATCAGAAGCCCAGTTCTTCATTCACAAGAATCACATGGATGCGGTCCGGATGCATGCTGTAGCGGGTGATCAGGATCTGGCAGCAGATGGTATCAGGCGATTTGCAGTTCATACAAGTGCCGGTCTTCATACATGGTGTATTTCTTCCGAATCTGGTCATGTTAACCGGAGCTGCAAAGTTTCTGGCGCGTTTCATTGCTGCATCCACATCTTTTGCAATTTTATTCATTCCAACAACCAGAACCAGTTTTTTTGGTCCGTAGGCATAAGAAGAAACACGGTTTGCGTTGCCATCGATATTGATCAGGACACCGTCCTCTGTCATAGCATTCACACTGCCGATATATACATCACTTGTATAAGCAAAGAGTTCTGCTGCCTTTTTATCCGGCAGAACCTCTCTGTTGGAAAAATCATAGCTGCCGGCATCAAGCGCTGCTGTAAGACCAATCTCATTCACAGTCATGGAGCCGCCTCTGGCAACCTTGCTTCCTTCAGGAATCAGGTTGAGGGCAAGTTTCAGTGCCTCCTCTTTTGTCTCAGCATAATATCCGGTCATATTTCTGGAAGCCAGGCCTTTGATCACAGTCTCGGCAAAGAGTTTATTTCTCATACAGGTATTGTTATTCATCATTCTTCTCCTTTCTTAATGC
>JAKSRN010000100.1 GCA_024403585.1 Lachnospiraceae bacterium
AGACATCACGTCTAAAACGATCTGTCGGATGGAGTTTTACGCACTGATTCGATAAAACCCACACAAAAGTAACGCCGAACCGCCAATCTTCCAAGACTAATAAAGCCCGGCGGATCTTGTGATCCGCCGGGCCAGGTATTCTTAGAAGATATTCTTAGAAGGTCTACCTGAACCTTTCTTCAGTTTTATCCATTAACCTTTGTAGTAGTTGATCAGGCAGCCTTTCAGGATGATCTCTCTCTCATCATCTGTCAGATCACCGAGACGAAGGTCGAATGCTGTCATTGCATCGTCTTTTACAACATATGCTGTGATCACTTCTGCCTTCTCCTCAACTGCTTTGCGAACGCCAGGAACAAACAGGTAATCGCCATTTGCGAATGGAAGATCTCCCTCCTCGATCAGGAATGGAAGCATACCCCAGTTGATCAGGTTAGAACGATATCTCTTTGTAGCATACTCGTTAGCGATGTTCGCCCATCCGCCAAGTACTTTCTGGCAGGATGCAGCCTGCTCACGGGCAGAACCATCACCTGGTTTTACAGCAAAGATGGTAGAACCAACACCGATGTTTCCGCGGCCAACCTCAGGATAGGTCTTCTTGATTGTCTCCATTACCGGTTTCATCTCTGGAAGTGCCTCCAGCGGACAGGTATCAGCCTCGATGGCTTTCTGTGCTTTCTGAACCTCTTTTGCACGTCCAACGTATGCAGGATCTTTTCTGGACAGAGTGAACTCTGCAAGACCCAGAGGGTTGGAACGGAAGGAAGAAGTCTCACCGGATGGAATCAGCTCATCTGTTGTTGTTACAGGATCGTGGATCTCGGAAACCACTTTCAGAACCATGTTCTCAGGCAGTGCAGACATTGCCGGCCAGTCTTTGATGTTTGGTCCAAACTGGATCTCTACAGATGGATCTGCAACTCCCTTGCTGTCAAATACGCGGTTAGCGTAGATGGAAGAATCGAAGAAGTAGTTTGGATGACGGTACTCGCCTGCAAACTCTGTAGCAGGTGTCAGGAATCCCTTGTTTGCTGCTGTTGCTGCGATAGAACGAGCGTCCATAAGAGCAACAGAAGAAATCTGACCGTTCTGGATCTTGGATCCCTCACGGTTCGGGAAGTTTCTTGTAGAGTGACGGATAGACAGTGCATTGTTAGCTGGTGTGTCTCCTGCACCGAAGCAAGGTCCGCAGAATGCAGTCTTAACGATTGCACCTGTTGCAAGAAGGTCTGCCAGAACACCGTTTTTAGCCATCTCCATGAAGATTGGAGTAGATGCCGGATATACACTTAATGTAAATGCATCGGAACCGATATTCTGTCCACGAAGGATATCTGCTGCATCACAGATGTTCTCGAATCCACCGCCGGCACAACCAGCGATGATACCCTGGTCTACCAGAAGTCTTCCGTTTACTACTTTGTCTTTCAGTGTGTATGGAATCTTTCCATCCAGAGAAACAAGAGCACGTTTCTCAACATCATCCAGGATGTCCATGAGGTTAGCATTTACCTCATCGATGGTGTAGGTGTTGGATGGATGGAATGGCATAGCGATCATTGGGCGGATCTTATCCAGCTCGATCATGATCATACCGTCGTAGTAGGTAACAGCGCCAGGATTCAGCTCTTTGTAATCCTCGCTTCTGCCGTGTTTGTCATAGAAGTCTTTGATCTTCTCATCTGTTTTCCAGATAGAGGACAGACAAGTTGTCTCTGTGGTCATTACGTCCACACCGATACGGAAGTCAGCACTTAAGTTTGCAACGCCAGGTCCTACGAACTCCATTACTTTGTTCTTAACGTAACCGTTTGCAAATACAGCACCGATGATTGCCAGTGCAACGTCCTGAGGACCTACGCCAGGGATCGGAGCGCCTGTCATATAGATACCTACAACGCCTGGCATTGGGATATCATAGGTTTTGTTCAGCAGCTGTTTTACAAGCTCAGGACCACCCTCGCCCATAGCCATGGTACCAAGAGCACCGTAACGGGTATGAGAGTCAGAACCAAGGATCATCTTGCCGCCGCCAGCCAGCATCTCTCTTGCAAACTGATGGATTACAGCCTGATGAGGTGGTACATAAACACCGCCGTATTTCTTAGCACAGGTAAGACCAAACATGTGGTCATCCTCGTTGATGGTTCCGCCTACTGCACACAGAGAGTTGTGGCAGTTGGTCAGTACGTAAGGTACAGGGAATTTCTCCAGACCTGAAGCACGTGCTGTCTGGATGATTCCTACGAATGTAATATCATGAGAAGTCAGCTTGTCAAATTTGATCTGAAGCTGCTTCATATTTCCTGATGTGTTGTGGGAAGCAAGAATACCGTAAGCGATGGTGTTTTTCTTTGCCTCTGCCTGATCTGGTGCGCTGCCTGTAGCTGCCTGGATCTTTGCAGAAGCTTCCGCATCAGCAGGGATTACTTCTGTTCCGTTCAGCAGATAAGCGCCGCCGTTTAACAGTTTGATCATAATATTTTCCTCCTCTTATATGCTCTGCTTTACCGCAGTAAATCATCTATTCGTTTATGATATATGATTTTCAGGTCTTACGCAAGAAAAAGCCTGTATTTCTGCATTTTCCTTGTAAAAGCACGAAAAAAACAGTCGAATGATTACTATATTCGAAGGAATGGCTTTGATTTTCTTCATTAAGCAGGTTGTGATGAGGCAAAAAAGTCCTGTACTTTGTCTGGATTTACCGCATTTTCTCCTATACAGGCTCCTGCAGGTACGTTATAATTCTGCTTAACATGATTGTACATGGGAGGAATCAGTATGCTTCGTCTTTGGGGAAGGATGTTTCGTGATAATCGCCTTCTGAAGGATATCACGATTGATAATACAGAGGAGGATACCAGAACACACAGGATTTTCCATGCGCTGGATGACATCTGCTATGCCTGGGATCTGGGAAAGCCCATCTGGCTGGATTCCAATATCAGGGAATTCAAGAAACATAATAAGACCAGATTTTACGCTGACAGTTTTATAGAAGAGATTGATTTCGATTATCTGGAGATTTCGATTCTGGAGGAATATTGAAAAAAGTGAAATAAGGGGACGTACACCAATATGCAAAATTTGCATATTGGTGTACGTCCCCCGTTTTCATTATTTCATAATCAGTCTACAGCCCATCCGCTTAAATACTCTTCCTGCTCTTTTGTCAGAGTATCAATCTGCAGATTCATCGCTGCCAGTTTGTAACGTCCGATCTCATCATCGATGGAATCCGGTACGTTGTAAACTTTCGTCTCTATCTCATCCTTATGGTCTGCCATCCATTTCAGAGACAGTGCCTGTACTGCGAAGGACATATCCATGATCTCAGCCGGATGTCCCATACCGCATGCCAGGTTAACCAGACGGCCCTCGCCCAGAACGTTGAAGGTACGTCCGTCAGCCATTGTGTAGCCAACGATATTGTTGCGGCGCTCCTCGATGGATACAGCCTCTTTTCTAAGTGTTGCAATATCAACCTCGCAGTCAAAGTGACCAGCGTTGCAGAGAATTGCGTTGTTCTTCATAACATCGAAATGTCTCTTAACGATTACGTCCTTGCAGCCTGTTACAGTTACAAAGATATCGCCGTATTTTGCAGCCTCATCCATAGGCATGATACGGAATCCGTCCATGGTTGCATCCAGTGCCTTGAATGGATCTACCTCTGTTACGATTACATCAGCGCCCATTCCTTTTGCTCTCATGGCAGTTCCTTTTCCGCACCATCCATAGCCTGCAACTACAACAGTTTTTCCTGCTACGATCAGGTTTGTGGTATCCATGATTGCAGTCCATACAGACTGACCTGTACCGTATTTGTTATCATAGTAATGTTTTGCTTTCGCATCATTAACAGCCATCATTGGGCAAGGAAGCACACCCTCGCGCTCTCTTGCTTTCAGACGATGGATTCCTGTTGTGGTCTCCTCGCATCCGCCGATCAGGCAGTCTGCATACTCTTTGCAGCGTCCGCCCAGAAGGTTGATCAGGTCACCGCCGTCGTCAACGATCAGGTGTGGATGGCAAGCCAGTGTTGCTGCCAGAAGATCCTCGTACTCCTCAGCAGATACGCCGTATTTTCCAAATGTCTCGATACCCATCTCAGCTACTGCTGCCGCTACATCGTCCTGGGTGGACAGTGGGTTGCAGCCTGTCAGATATACTTCAGCTCCACCTTTTGCCAGAACAAGGCCAAGGTTTGCTGTTTTTGCCTCAAGGTGAACAGATACTGCGATACGCAGGCCTTTGAATGGCTGCTCCTCCTCGAACTGTTTCTCAATCTGTGACAGAGCAGGCATGAAGGAACGTACCCACTCAATTTTCTTTCTTCCTGATGGTGCCAGGCTTGGATCTTTAATAATGCTCATGTGAAATCCTCTCTATTATTTGTATATTCATGTTCTGTATGTTTCAGAATTACTTTTCGCAAAACCGGTTTTTATGGCTCTGTCCAATTACAGGAACTGTTTTGCCAGCTCCTCAACTTCGTAATACACTTTCTCGGTGTCGATGGTCAGCAGCTCGTTCTTTCTCATGACAAACTTACCGTTGATCATGGAAGAAACCACCTCGGAACCATTTGCAGAATAGCAAAGGGAGGAGATGATGTTGTTGTTCGGGAAGAGGGATGGGCTTCTCAGGTCAAGGAAGATCAGGTCTGCTGCGGCGCCCTCTTTGATCACGCCCAGCTGGTCCTCTTTGTGAAGAGCCTTTGCAGCATTCACAGTAGCTGCCTGTACCACATACTGTGCAGGAAGTGCTGTCGGATCTTTCTGGATTCCCTTGTGAATCAGGGACAGGAGTCCCATCTCGCGGAACATGTTCAGGGTATTGTTGCTGGCTGTTCCGTCTGTACCGATACAGATGTTGACACCCTTCTCCTTCATCTCGGAGATCGGTGCAAAGCCGTTGCCCAGTTTTGCATTACTTGCAGGGTTGGTTACCACGTGAGAACCTGTTGCTTTCAGGATGTCGATATCGTCATCGCGCATCTGCACGCAGTGAGCCAGGATACACTCGTCATCCAGGAAACCGATCTCATTCAGAAGAGCAACCGGTGATTTGCCGTATTTCTCGTAACAGTCGTTGATCTCTGTCATGCCCTCAGACAGGTGTGTCTGGTGGAGCAGCCCTCTCTTCTTTGCCTCTTCTGCAACCTGCTGGAAGAGTTTTGTGGATCCGCTGTAGATGGCATGTGGAGAGAGAATGAACTCGCAGGTCTCGGACTGGTACTCCTCCAGCTCGTCGATGGCCTGTTTAAAACGCTCATATCCGTCTGTATACAGATCATCACCTACCAGACCACGTCCGATAAATGCTCTCATGCCGGTCTCTGTTGCAGCCTTTCCGGACTGTTTCAGATACATATGCATATCTACATAGGAAGTAGTTCCGCTTTTGATCATTTCCATAAATGCCAGCTGGTTGGTCCAGTAAGCAGCCTCTACAGGCAGCTTGTCCTCGATCGGCATTACGCCGTTGAAGAGCCAGTCTGTGAAGCAGACATCATCTGCATAGTTTCTCATCAGTGTCATGTATGCGTGGGTATGCATGTTGATCAGACCCGGCATAACCAGCTGATGTTTTGCGTCATAGGTTTCGTATGTCTCTGACTCAGCAAATGGTACAAAAGAGATGGTATTGCCCTTTACGTACAGATCGCGGCACTCTGTTTTCAGTGCTCCGTCAGCATATAAAAGAATGGTTCCGTTTACAATCTTAAGATTCATGAACTTTTTCCCTTCTATATATAAATAAATTCTTCAGATTCCGGTCTAGTCTCCTGATTCGCAGACTAATCCATGATGCTAAGTATAACATAGATTTTCAGTTTGACAACAGCAGAATCCTACAAACAGTAGCATCTGAGGCTTTTATCTGTTATAATAATCGGTACGAATAAAACAGAAATGCTCTGTATCTGAAGGGAGATCATTAAAATGGTATATAAAACAAAAGGCACTTGCTCAAGTGCAATCGGTTTTGAAGTAAAAGACGGCAAAGTATATGATGTAAAATTCCAGGGTGGCTGCCACGGCAACTTACAGGGAATCGGAAAACTGGTTGAGGGAATGGACGTTCAGGAGGTAATCAGCCGTCTGGAAGGTATCAAATGTGGATTCAAAAACACATCCTGCCCGGATCAGCTGGCAAAAGCGCTGAAAGCAGCAAGTGCTCAGTAAGCAGTTCTGCCGGATGACTTACGTCGCATAGAAATTTATGCGCATTCACAGTGTAATAAATTCTTATTATTAAAGAAGGACTTAGCATGAAACATATTATTCTGACCGGTGGCGGTACTGCCGGACATGTAACCCCAAATATCGCTCTGATCCCAAGCCTTAAAGAAGCCGGCTATAAGATCTCTTACATCGGTTCCAAAGGCGGCATGGAGCAGAAACTCATCGAGGAGCTGGGAATTCCGTATTATGGCATTTCTTCCGGAAAGCTTCGCCGTTACTTCGATCTGAAGAACTTCACCGATCCTTTCCGTATCGTTAAAGGACTCTTCGAGGCAAAAAGCATCATCAAAAAGCTGAAACCGGACGTAATCTTCTCCAAGGGAGGTTTCGTAACCGTGCCGGTTGTTGTGGCAGGAAAGCAGTGCAAGGTGCCGGTGCTAATCCACGAGTCTGATATGACCCCGGGACTGGCAAACAAACTGGCCATTCCATCTGCAACTACCGTATGCTGCAACTTCCCGGAGACCATCAAGAACCTTCCGGAAGGCAAAGCAGTGGTAACAGGAACACCAATCCGTCAGGAATTACTGGCAGGTGATCCGCAGAAGGGAAAAGAATTCTGCGGCTTCACTACAGACAAGCCAGTCATTCTCATCATCGGCGGAAGCCTTGGTTCCGTCGTGGTCAATGACGCGGTTCGCGGCATTCTTCCGGAGCTGCTGAAAGACTTCCAGATTGTACACCTCTGCGGAAAAGATAAAACAGACAAATCTCTGGTTGGTACTCCTGGCTATATACAGTATGAGTACATCAAGGACGAACTGCCGGATCTCTTTGCACTGGCAGATAT
>JAKSRN010000101.1 GCA_024403585.1 Lachnospiraceae bacterium
AGCAGCTGATTTGTAATCAGCAGGTTAACGGTTCGAGTCCGTTCATCGGCTTTTATAAATTTTAAATTTATAATTAATTGAATATCGCGGGATGGAGCAGTCTGGAAGCTCGTCGGGCTCATAACCCGAAGGTCGCAGGTTCAAATCCTGCTCCCGCAATTACGTGCCCAGTTAGCTCAGTTGGTAGAGCAGAGGACTGAAAATCCTCGTGTCTCTGGTTCGATTCCGGAACTGGGCACTTTATATGGAGCATTAGCTCAGTAGGTAGAGCACTTGACTTTTAATCAAGTTGTCCGGGGTTCGAACCCCCGATGCTTCACTAAAGGAACTCAATTATTTGAGTTCCTTTTTTTACTTTATAGAATTTACGCCGACTGCATTTTACTTATTTCAAAAAGATCTGTACTGAGGGACAGGAGATTAAGATGGATCATAATTCAGAATCTGTTCAGCATGAAAAAAGTTATACCTACATGGTTCGTTGTTCAGATGGAACATTGTATACCGGGTGGACAAATGATCTGAAGAAACGTATTCGTGTGCATAACTCGGGTAAAGGTGCAAAATATACCCGGTGCCGACTTCCGGTTCAGTTGGTCTATTATGAAGAGTTTTCCACAAAAAGAGAAGCTATGAGCAGGGAAGTGCACATTAAGCAGCTGAATAAAGTGGAAAAAGAGGCATTAGCTGCCTCTTTTTCTGTAGATGAATGTTTTATTTGTTAATGTAGATGAACTGTCCCAAATAGTAAAGCGGACATTCGCATTCCGCTCTGCTTCATGCTCATGAAGCTGCGTGTTCAAATTACAGCTTAATGCCTTTCAGCAGATCACCTAAAGAAGTGGAGATTGCTTCTGCTTTAGGAATCTCGATCTTCTCGATCTCTTCCTCAGCTTCAGCTTCTGTTGCTTCCTGAAGTGCTTTGATGGACAGGCTGAGTTTTCCGTCTTTGACTGCGATTACTTTTACTGTAACTGCATCACCTTCGGAAAGAACTACGGATGGATGTTTGATTCTTGTATTGGAAATCTGTGATACATGAACCAGGCCGGAGAGTCCGTTGGAAAGACGAACGAATGCACCATAAGCCTGAAGGCTCTCAACAACACCTTCCATAACAGAACCAACTGCAACTGCGTTCACAGCAGCTTTTTTAGCAGCGGCAGCCTCTTCTCTGAGAATTTCGCGGCAGGAAAGGATGAGACGGTTCTTTTCTTCATCAACTTCTGCTACACGTACCTGGAGCTCTTTTCCAAGATACTCATTCAGGTCTTCTACACGTCCCAGGGCAAGACGGGATGCCGGGATAAATCCTCGGATTCCTTCTACGGTAGCGATTACACCTTTATTTACGATTCCATCTACAGTTACAGAAAGATTGGACTGCTCTTCTTTCAGATTTCTGAGATTCTCCCATGCCTGCTCACCTTCATCTTTGAAAGTGTTGAAAGAAGCGTCGATTGCTTTGGAAAAATCATCCATTGTCATGTTGTCGGCCATTGTTTTCACCTCACAGTTTTTGTTTTATTATATCATAGAAAGTGGTTTACCGAAATAGAAAAGAATGGTATTATTAATGTCACAATGGGCTTATTTTGAAAGAATTTTTGGAAAAATTAGTAAATTATTTTAAATTTTAAATAAATTCAGGAGAGAAAAATGAGACGAGATACTAATATTTATGTCATTGGACATAAAAATCCGGATACAGATTCGATCTGTTCCGCAATTTCATATGCATATCTCAAGAATGCAATGAAGGTACATGCGGAGCATGAATATGTTCCGATGCGTGCCGGTGAGGTGAATGAAGAAACTCAGTTTGTATTGAAATATTTTGGAGTAGAGGAACCGGAATTAATGAAGGACGGTGCCACTCAGGTAAAACAGATTGAGATTCATGAGATTCCCGGAATTAAGAATGATCTTACCGTAAAAAAAGCATGGGAGCTGATGAAGGAGGAGAATGTTGTTACTCTTCCGATTATTGATGATGAGCAGTATCTGAAGGGGCTGATCACGGTCAGCGATATCGCAAGGTCCTTTATGGAGAGCCATGACAATACTGTACTTGGTCAGGCGGAGGCTTCTTACAGAGATATTGCGGATACCCTTGCCGGCGAAGTGATTGTTGGTGATGAGAATGAATACTTCTCTGAAGGAAGAGTTATGATCGGAACCTTCCATCCGGATCAGATGGGCAATTTTATTCGTGAGTCTGATCTGATCATCACAGGTAACCGTACAGAAGATCAGCTTTTTGCCATTGACGTGCATGCAAAATGTCTGGTCCTGGCATTAGATGCAGGAAAAACTCTGTCTAATACCATTAAACGTCTGGCTGAGGAATTTGGAACTGTTGTCATTAACAGTCCACATGATACGTATACGATTGCCCGTCTGATCAATCAGGCGATACCGGTTAAGTATCTGATGACTAAAAATTGCATGTATTTTAACAGTCTGGATAAGCTGGATGATATCAAAGAGGTAATGAGAAACAGCCGTCACCGCGATTATCCGATCCTGAACGAGGAGAGAAAATACATTGGTACGATCTCCAGACGAAATCTGATCGGTGCAGGCAAGAAACGCATGATTCTTGTGGATCATAATGAAAAATCACAGGCTGTAGACAATATCGACGAGACTGAGATCATGGAGATCATCGATCATCACAGACTTGGTAATCTGGAGACGATCGCTCCGTTGCTTTTCAGAAATCAGCCGGTTGGTTGTACTGCAACTATCATTTACCAGATTTACAATGAGAGAGGATTGGAGATTCCAAAACACATCGCAGGTCTTCTGATGTCTGCAATTATCTCTGATACTCTGCTTTTCCGTTCGCCAACCTGTACACAGCTTGACATTACTACTGCAGAGGCTCTTGCGAAACTGGCAGGTGTTGAGGATATCAAAGAATATGCCAACGAGATGTTTTCTGCTGCAAGTAACATGGGTGGAAAGAACGCGGAAGATATCTTCAATCAGGACTTTAAGGAATTTATTGTAGATAGGGTTCCTTTCGGCGTTGGACAGATCAATGCCATGTCTGAGAAGAATCTGCAGAAGATCAAAGAGTGTCTCATGACGATCCTTGAGGAGGAGAGAGGCAGGCGTGGTCTTGAGATGGTATTTTTCATGCTGACCAACATTTTGGAGGAGTCTACAGAACTGATCTATGTAGGTGGTAAGGCAAAAGAGTGGGTTGAGGCAGCATTTTCTGTAGAGGCAGGAGAAAGCAGTGCGATCCTTCCGGGGGTTGTATCCAGAAAGAAACAGCTGATTCCGGGATTTATCACTGCTTTACATGAGAACGAATGAACTATATACGACCGACAGATTCGATAAAGGATTCAATAAAGGAAAAAATATATGGCAAAACAGGAATGGAAGCCGGGGAATATGCTGTATCCTCTGCCGGCTGTTCTGATCACCTGCGCAGATAAAGAGGGCAGGGAGAATGTATTTACAGTTGCATGGGCGGGTACAATCTGTACCAATCCGCCTATGGTTTCAATCTCCGTTCGTCCGGAGCGTTTTTCCCATGGAATGATCATGCAGACAAAGGAATTTGTCATTAATCTTACCACTGAAGAGATGGCTTATGCTGTGGATTTCTGCGGAGTTCGCTCTGGCAGAGATGTGGATAAATTTGAAATCTGCAAGTTAACCAGGGAAAAAGCGTCAAAAGTGAAAGCACCTCTTCTTGCGGAAGCACCGGTATGTATCGAATGCAAGGTGAAAGAAGTGAAGAAGCTGGGATCCCATGATCTTTTTATTGCTGATGTGGTGGCTGTACATGCGGAAGAAGCATATATGGACCAGAAGAATCGATTCAGATTGAAAGAAGCACACCCTCTTGCCTATTCTCACGGAGAATATTATGGTCTGGGTAAGCAGCTTGGGACATTCGGATACAGTGTAAAGAAGCCTTCTTCGGGGAAAAAGAAGAAACATTGATGTAAATGAAATGTTAAGGCTGTAATAAATCATTTAAAACAAAGAAAAATAAGGGAAAACCTAATAATACTAGGTTTTCCTTTTTTTTGTAAAATTTTAAAATGCAAGTTTTAAAAAAAAACTTGCATTGTTAAAAAACGCGTGCTATACTACGTACAGAATTTAGGAAAGAATAATTCTAGAGGAGGTTATTTATTATGTCATACGTAGACGAGATCATTCAGTCAACAATCGCAAAAAACCCAGGTGAGCCAGAGTTTCATCAGGCACTGAAAGAGGTTATGGAGTCTATCCGTCCAGCAATCGATAAGGACGAGGCTAAATACCGCAAAGAGGCTCTTCTTGAGCGTCTTGTAGAGCCAGAGCGCCAGATCAAATTCCGCGTAGCTTGGATTGATGATAAAGGTGAGGTACAGGTTAACACAGGTTACCGTGTACAGTTCTCCAGCGCTATTGGACCTTACAAAGGAGGTCTTCGTTTCCATCCATCAGTAAACCTTGGAATCCTTAAATTCCTTGGATTCGAGCAGATCTTCAAAAACTCCCTGACTGGTCTTCCAATCGGTGGTGGTAAAGGTGGTTCTGACTTCGATCCTAAAGGAAAATCCGATAGAGAAGTTATGGCATTCTGCCAGGCATTCATGACAGAGCTGTTCAGACACATCGGCGAGAACACTGACGTACCAGCTGGTGATATCGGTGTAGGCGGACGTGAGATCGGATACCTGTACGGACAGTACAAGAGAATCCGTGATTCTTATGACAGCGTTCTGACAGGAAAAGGTCTTACATGGGGTGGATCCCTTGCAAGAACACAGGCTACAGGATATGGTCTTCTGTACCTGACACAGCAGATCCTGAAAATCAATGAGAAAGACATCGCTGGCAAAGTTTGCTGCGTATCCGGATCCGGAAACGTTGCTATCTATGCTATCGAGAAAGCTCAGCAGCTTGGCGCTAAAGTTGTTACATGTTCTGATTCCACAGGTTGGGTTTACGATCCAGACGGAATCGATGTAGCTGCGCTGAAAGAGATCAAAGAGGTTAAACGTGCTCGTCTGACAGAGTACGCTAGCTACCGTCCAAACTCTGTATACCATGAGGGACGTGGTGTATGGGTAACAAAATGTGATATCGCTCTTCCATGTGCTACACAGAACGAGCTCCTTCTTGAGGATGCTAAAGCTCTGGTTGCTAACGGATGTATGGCAGTATGTGAGGGTGCTAACATGCCTACAACTCTTGAGGCTACAGAGTACCTGCAGCAGAACGGCGTTCTCTTTGCACCTGGTAAAGCTGCAAACGCTGGTGGTGTTGCTACATCTGCACTTGAGATGTCCCAGAACGCAGAGCGTCTGAGCTGGACATTCGAGGAAGTTGATTCCAAACTGAAAGACATCATGGTTAACATCGCTAACACAATTTCTGATACAGCTAAAGAGTACGGCATGGAGGGCAACTATGTTGCTGGTGCTAACATCGCTGGATTCAAGAAAGTTGCTGACGCTATGTTCGCTCAGGGAATCTTCTAATTACAGATCGATTCTAATACATATTATTACGAAATCATCAGGATGGGCTGCTGTTACAGCAGTCCATCCTTTTTTCTTTTTCTGTCTTTTTATTATTTACAAATGCACTTTTATAGGGTAATATTAACTAGATTTACATAAATTGTAATATGAGGTGGAAGTATGGAACAATACGTAATCAAAGGAGGAAATCCTCTTGTTGGTGAAGTAGAGATTGCCGGGGCTAAGAATGCAGCGCTGGCTATTTTGACTGCCGCAATTATGACAGATGAGACTGTTTATATAGATAATATGCCTGACGTAAGTGATATCAATGTTCTTCTGGAGGCCATCGGCGTGATCGGTGCACAGATGGAACGCGTGGATCGTCATGCTGTTAAAATTAATGGAAGTACCATTGGCTCTGTCAGTGTGGATTATGAATTTATCAAAAAAATCCGAGCATCCTATTATCTTTTGGGAGCTCTTCTTGGAAAATACAAAAAAGCAGAAGTACCGCTTCCAGGCGGCTGTAACATCGGAAGCAGACCGATCGATCTGCATCTGAAAGGTTTCCGTGCACTTGGTGCAAAAGTGGATATCCGCAACGGTATGGTTGTGGCATCTGCAGATGAACTTCGCGGAGCAAATATTTTCCTGGATACTGTATCCGTTGGAGCAACGATCAATATTATGATGGCTGCTTCTATGGCAAGAGGAAACACGATCATTGAGAATGCTGCTAAGGAGCCACATGTAGTGGATACTGCAAACTTCCTGAACAGCATGGGAGCTAATATCAAAGGTGCGGGTACGGATGTGATCCGTATCAAAGGTGTTGAGACTCTTCATAAGACAAATTATTCAATCGTACCTGATATGATCGAGGCAGGAACATTTATGTTTGCTGCAGCAGCAACAAAAGGCGATGTTCTTGTTAAAAACATTATTCCAAAACATCTGGAAGCAATGACTGCAAAGCTTCTGGAGATGGGATGCGAGATTGAGGAGTTTGACGAGGCAATCCGTGTTTGTGCCAAGAACAGACTGAAGAGAACTCATGTAAAAACTCAGCCATATCCTGGATTCCCGACTGATACTCAGCCACAGATCGCTGTTGCTTTGGCACTGGCTAACGGAACCAGTATTGTCACAGAAAGTATCTTTGATAATCGTTTCAAATATTGTGATGAGCTGGCTCGTATGGGAGCAAATGTGAAAGTTGAAGGCAATGTTGCTATTATCGATGGTGTAGAGCGCTTTACAGGTGCTCGTGTAAGTTCGCCGGATCTTCGTGCAGGTGCAGCCCTTGTTATTGCAGGTCTGACTGCAGAAGGAATTACTGTGATCGATGATATTGTTTATATTCAGCGTGGATATGAGGATTTTGAGAAAAAACTCACCCAGCTGGGTGCTCTGATCGCCAGAGTTTCAAGTGAGAAGGAGATTCAGAAATTTAAATTGAGAGTGGGCTGATCTTTCTGAAAAGCAAGAGAAGTC
>JAKSRN010000102.1 GCA_024403585.1 Lachnospiraceae bacterium
ATCGTCATCGATTCCCTTGGAATCGGTGCCTTGCCTGACAGCCCTCGATTCGGTGATGTGGGTGTCAACACTTTGGGACATATCTCAGAATCCGTTGACAGTTTTCAGATCCCGAATCTTCAGAAGCTGGGACTGGCAAACCTGACACCATTGAAACAGGTGCCTGCAGTAGATGAACCACTTGGTTACCGTGCGGTTCTTCGAGAGCGCAGCAACGGAAAAGATACCATGACAGGCCACTGGGAGATGATGGGGGTTGAGACAAAAACACCTTTCCAGACCTTTACTGAGAACGGTTTTCCACCGGAACTCATTCAGGAGCTGGAAAAACGAACCGGTCACAAGGTGATCGGAAACAAGAGTGCCAGCGGTACAGAGATCCTGGAGGAGCTGGCAGAGGAAGAAATCGCAACCGGTCATATGATCGTGTATACATCAGCGGATTCCGTTCTGCAGATTTGTGGACAGGAGGAGACATTTGACCTGAAGGAGCTCTACAGATGCTGTGAGATTGCCCGTGAACTGACCATGAAAGAAGAGTGGAAGGTGGGACGTGTTATTGCCAGACCTTATGTCGGCAAGAAAAAGGGCGAGTTCGTGCGAACATCCAACAGACATGACTATGCGCTGAAACCACCGATCGCCACTGCACTGAATGCTCTGCAGGATGCGGGCCTGGATGTGATTTCTGTGGGCAAGATCGTTGATATTTTTGATAAAGAGGGCATTACAGAGTTTTATAAATCCCAGTCCTCTGTCCACGGAATGGAGCAGACTATCGAACTGGCCGGAAAAGAGTTCCATGGTCTTTGCTTTGTCAATCTTGTGGATTTTGATGCAAAATGGGGACACAGAAGAAATCCTGCCGGTTATGCAAAAGAGCTGGAGGATTTCGATGTGAAGCTGGGGCTTCTTCTGGAGGAGCTTCGGGAGGACGATCTTCTGATCATTACCGCAGACCATGGCAATGATCCAACTTACACAGGAACCGATCACACCAGAGAGAAGGTTCCGTTCCTGGCATACTCCAAATCCATGGAGGGAAAAGGAGAGCTCCCGGACCAGACAACATTTGCAGTGATCGGGGCAACGATCACAGAAAACTTTGGTGTAGCAATGCCGAAGGACACAATCGGAGAATCCTTACTGGCGGATTTACGATAACGGAAGTCTTTGGCGGTAATGCCAAAGAACACAAAAAGGGAATCCTTACTGACTGATTTTCAATAACAGGTCAGTTTTATGGATAATAAAACACAAAAACAAAGGAGGGATAGACATGAAAGCTTCTAAAAAGCTTGTCTCTTTTCTACTGGTTCTGACAATGCTTTGCTCCTGTTTCTTAACAGGCTGCGCAGATACAACACCGGTTTACAATGGTGATCCGGAATCTGAGTACAAGGTTGCAATGATCACAGACGCCGGTGATATCACAGACCAGTCATTTAACCAGACCACTTACGAGGCCTGTGAGGAATATTGTTCCGCAAGAAATATTCCTTTTACCTATAAAAAACCGGATGGTGATACAGATTATGCACGTATCGCCATGATTGACGTTGCTGTTGCTGAAGGCTACAACATCATTGTAATGTCCGGTTATATTTTTGCGGCAGCACTTGTTGAAGTTACCTATAAGTATCCGGACGTAAAATTCATCGTTCTTGATATGACAGAAGGGGATATCATTGCAGCGGCAGTTGGCGGTGCTTACTATGACAACCCGGATGCTTATGACGGAGCAGATTACTATAACAAAGGAAATACCTACTGTGCAGTTTACCGTGAGGAGCTTGTAGGCTTCATGGCTGGCTACGCAGCAGTAAAACTCGGATACAAAAACCTTGGCTATCTTGGCGGACAGTCCGTACCACCTGTAATGCGTTTCGGCTATGGCTATGTACAGGGCATCAATCAGGCAGCAGAGGAGCTTGGCATAGCAGATGAGGTAAATGTTGAGTACGCATACGGCGGCCAGTTCTATGGTTCTACTGAAATTACGGCTGCTATGGATACCTGGTACAGTAAAGGAACTGAGATCGTATTTGCCTGTGGTGGAGGCATCTTCACATCTGTAGCAGAGGCAGCAGCAAAAACAGGCGGCAAGGTCATCGGTGTTGACTCCGACCAGTCTCCGATCATCGACGCATACGGTGTGGGAATGACCGTTACTTCTGCCATGAAAGGTCTGAAGGCAACTATCTTTGCTATGCTTGATTCCATTATTTACGACAATACATGGGAGGAGCATGTTGGTAAAGTGGAGAATCTGGGACTTGTTTCCGGAACAGACACTTCTCTGAACTATCTGGGTCTTCCTGAGGATACCACCCAGTGGAATGAGAACTTTACATTGGATGATTACCATGAGCTGGTAAGAAAACTTTTTGAGGGCGAGATCAAGGTAGATCCTTCTACCGAACAGGTCCCTGAAGTTTCTGTACACCTGAACATGCGTGAAGGATCCATTGTCTGATGGTGATGGGAAAGGAGATAGGTCATATGAGTGACTATGCTGTTGAAATGCTGAATATTACCAAGAGATTTCCTGGTATTATCGCAAATGACAATATTACGTTACAGTTAAAAAAGGGTGAGATCCATGCACTCCTGGGTGAAAATGGTGCCGGAAAATCTACTCTTATGAGTGTTCTGTTCGGTCTCTATCAGCCGGAAGAGGGTGAGATCCGCAAGGACGGTAAAAAAGTGGAGATCAAGAACCCCAATGATGCCAATGCGCTGGGAATCGGAATGGTGCATCAGCATTTTAAACTGGTGGACTGCTTCAGTGTATTGGATAACATTATCCTGGGTGTGGAGCCAACCAAAAACGGCCTGCTGAAAAAGGACGATGCCAGAAAAAAAGTGCTGGAGCTTTCTGAAAAATACCACCTGGCTGTTGATCCGGATGCTCTGGTTGAGAACATTACCGTTGGTATGCAGCAGAGAACCGAGATCCTGAAGATGCTCTACAGAGACAACGAGATCCTGATCTTTGATGAGCCGACGGCAGTTCTGACTGTCCAGGAGATTGCAGAGCTGATGCAGATCATGAAGGATCTGGCAAAAGAGGGAAAAAGTATTCTTTTTATCTCTCACAAACTGAATGAGATTATGGAGGTTGCGGACCGCTGTACCGTCCTTCGTAAAGGAAAATATGTAGGAACAGTTGAAACCAAGGATACCAATCCGATGAAGCTCTCTGCCATGATGGTTGGCCGTGATGTAAGCTTCAAGGTGGATAAGAAACCTAGCCAGCCGGGAGAGGTGATTCTGGATGTGAAGGGAATGTCTGTTGCAGGCAGCCATAAGAAGGATGCTGTACACAATGTAAACTTCCAGGTTCGAAGAGGTGAGATTGTATGTATTGCAGGTATTGACGGTAATGGCCAGACAGAGCTGGTGTATGGACTGTCCGGTTTGGAACCGTTGAAGGAAGGAAGCATCGCCCTCAATGGTAAGGACATTACCAAAGAGAGTGTGCGTTATCGTTCTACCCATGGAATGAGCCATATTCCGGAGGACAGACACAAACATGGTCTGGTGCTGGATTATTCTCTGGAAGACAACATTGTTCTGCAGAGATATTTTGAGCCGAAATTCACTTCAAAATTCGGCATGCTGAAGAGAAAAGAGATTCGTGAGTATGCAGACCGTCTGATTGAGGAATACGATGTTCGTTCCGGACAGGGTGCCATCACAACTGTTCGTGCCATGTCAGGCGGTAACCAGCAGAAGGCGATCATTGCACGAGAAATCGATAAAAACCCTGATCTTCTGATCGCTGTTCAGCCAACCCGTGGTGTTGATATCGGTGCCATTGAGTTTATCCATAAACAGCTGATCCAGGAGAGAGACGCCGGAAAAGCGGTTCTGCTTGTCAGCCTTGAGCTGGATGAGGTTATGGACGTTCCGGACCGTATCCTTGTTATGTATGAGGGCGAGATCGTAGGTGAATTCGATCCGAAGGACGTTACGATGGAAGAACTTGGACTCTACATGACAGGTGCTAAGAGACAGGGGGTTAAGTAATGAATACGAAAGAAAAGAAAAGTCTGTTTGAAAAACCGGGAGTACAGTCAGTGGCAGCTTCTCTGATCTGTATCCTCCTGGGATTATTAGTCGGATACATTGTTCTTCTCTTTATCAATCCTGAAGGCGCAGGAAGAGCAATGGCATCCATTCTGAAGAATTTCCTGTATTTCCCAAGACCGGCTGTAGCGCTGGAGTATTTAGGAAGTACATTGGTAAAAACCGCACCGCTTCTGATGTGTACCTTATCCATCCTTTTTGCTTATAAGGTTGGACTTTTCAACATCGGTGCATCCGGACAGTATGCGGTTGGAGCAGGTATGGCTCTCTACATGGCACTGGGCTTCCATATGCCATGGTATGTTTGCATGATCGCAGCAATGATCGGCGGCGGAATCCTTGGCGGTCTTGCCGGAGCCCTGAAAGCCTATCTGAATGTAAATGAAGTTATCGCAGGTATCATGCTGAACTGGATCAGCCTTTACTGCATGAACATGCTGCTGACCAACGTAAAAGAGTCCAGCACAACCTATACAATGGCCCTTCGAACCAATGCCCCAAAAGCACTGATTCCAAGCCTGGGACTCAATCATCTGTTCTCTGAGAACAAGTATGTTACCATTGCTATTCCACTGGCAGTGATCATCTCCATTGTTGTATGGGTAGTGATGGAAAAAACCAAACTCGGTTTCGAGCTGAAAGCAACCGGTCTTAACAAAAATGCTGCCAAATACGCCGGCATGAAAGAGAAACGCAACATGATCCTCACCATGGTCATCGCAGGATGTCTGGCAGGTCTTGGCGCATCCTTCCTCTATTTAAGCGGTATTGAGCAGTGGTCCTGTGCACAGACATCAGTTCCGGCGATGGGATTCAATGGAATTGCGGCAGCATTTCTGGGAGGATTAAGTCCGATCGGAAGTATCTTTGCGGCATTCTTTACCCAGCACATTACAAGTGGTGGATCTTATGTAGACAAGATGGTGTATTGTTCTCAGATTTCTGATCTGATCTCTGCAATTATCATCTACTTCTGCAGTTTCACTCTGTTTATCAAGTTCTGTCTGGGACGCATCGGCAAGAAGGGAGGAAATAAATAATGGCATTATTATTACAGTATACCCTTATCTATGCATCGGTTCTGATGCTGGTAGCTCTGGGCGGATGTTTTTCTGAGCATAGTGGTGTCATCAACCTGGGTCTGGAAGGAACCATGGTTATGGGTGCTTTAGGCGGTGCCCTTGTTATGAGAAATATGCCAAATCTTCCGGGGCTGGCAATGCTTCTCATGGTAGTTCTCGGAAGTGTTGTATTCGGTCTTGTGTATTCCCTGCTTCTGGCAGTGGCAGCGATCAGCTTTAAAGCAGATCAGACTCTGGTAGGTACAGGTATGAACCTGCTGGGTACAGCTGCAGCTACTGTATTTGTAAAGGCAATCAACATGAGAGCCAACAGAAATAATCCATCTTCAGCGATTGTGTATATTGAGCAGAAGAAGGCATTTTCCCTGCTGAAGATTGGAAAGTTTGAGATCAGCTGGTTTATGCTGCTGGCTGTTCTGATCCTGATCGCTTCTTACATTGTTTTGTATAAGACCAGATTCGGTCTTCGTCTGATGGCTTGTGGCGAGCATCCGCAGGCTGCAGATTCTGTAGGTATCAATGTATATAAGATGCGCTATGCAGGTGTTCTGATTTCAGGAGCATTGGGCGGTCTTGGCGGAATCGTGTACATTACCGCTGGTGTATCTGAGTGGAAATTTGAGAATGGTGTTGCGGGCTTTGGCTTCCTGGCACTGGCAGTTATGATCTTCGGACAGTGGAAACCGCAGCTGATCGCTCTGACAGGTCTGCTGTTTGGTCTGTTCCGTGCATTGTCCAATGTTTATACAGGATTTGATTTCCTGACAGCACTGCATCTGCCAAGTACGGTTTATAATATGCTGCCGTATATCATTTCACTGGTTGTGCTGGCGATTTTCTCAAGGAATTCGAGGGCGCCGAAGGCGGAGGGAATTCCTTATGATAAAGGTCAGCGATAAGTAGCAATAGCAAAAAGAGTATCAAAGATTATATGCAAGTCGGAGCTTCTGCGTAGACTTGGCGCAGGATTTTGGCAAGTAACCTGTTGCTTGCCAAAATCACTGCGAGCAGCGAGAAGTATCGACAGAAATAAAGAAAAACGGAGGAGACAGACATGGCATCTTTTATCTTGAAAGGCAATATCTGTTACAGTTCCGGTAAAAGTAAAGTGGAGATCATCGAGAAAGGCTGTGTCATCTGTAAGGATGGCATCAGCCTCGGTGTCTTTCCAGCCGTTCCTGAACAGTATGCTGAATTTCCTTGTATTGACTGTGGCGATCAGCTGATCATTCCAGGCATGACTGACCTGCATGTGCATGCACCTCAATATGCCTTCCGTGGTATGGCCATGGATCTTGAGCTGATCGACTGGCTCAATGCCTATACCTTTGTGGAGGAGGCAAAATACAAAGACCTGGAGTATGCGGAAAAAGGCTACAGCATCTTTGTGGATGACCTGGTGAAGACCACCACCACAAGGGCCTGTATCTTCGGAACCCTGCATACAGAAGCAACAAAACTTCTCATGGACAAGCTGGAAGAAGCAGGGTTGGTGGCTTATGTTGGTAAAGTGAACATGGACAGAAACAGTCCACCTACTCTCTGCGAGGAGAGTGCAGAAAAGTCTGCTGAGGACACGGAAAAGTGGATTCTTGCAAGTGCAGGATA
>JAKSRN010000103.1 GCA_024403585.1 Lachnospiraceae bacterium
ACAGGACAGCTGCAAACAGAACAACTGCAAAGGAGTCCGCTGTAAAGAAAGAGCGAAGAAGACCTACTTCTTCGAAAGACCTTGCGGCAATGGAAAAAGAACTGCAGCAGTTGAACCAGAAAACATTGCCGGTGGCAGCTCTGATCATGGCCAGTCTGGTGATGGTGATCATTCTTGTGGTCCTTTTTGATCAGATTCCCAAGCGGTACGGACCTAAAAAAGATGCAGAAGCCTATGAGACGGCGATTCTTTCCGGACAGTGGGATGCGGCATATGAATATCTGTATATGCCGGGAGAAGATTCTAAGATGCTCACAAAAGAGACCTTTGCCAATGTAATGGATCGTTCAGGGGCAAGTGGCTTCAGAGATCTCGTGGTTGAAGAAGTGAGCTCCACTGACGAGCAGAAAGTATTCTCGGCTGTTTATGATACTGCAGAAGGAACTAAGACAGATTATCTGACAATGTGTCCTACCGGCAATAAGAAGATGCTGTTTATGAAGGAGTGGAAAGTGGATCCGGTCACTGTCTGCACAACAGATGTGACGATCACCGTACCTGAGGATACGGAACTTCTTGTGAATGGAATGAAGCCGGAGACAGAACCTGTCATGCATCGGGAAGCTTATACCAAGGAATATACGATTCCTAAGATGTTTATGGGAATCTACCCCATCGAGCTGCAGGCAGAGAACAGGGATCCTTATTACGATGATATTCAGGTTTCAGCAGAAAACAGGGCATTTTCTTATGAGGGAATTACTATGGAGCCGGATCAGGCGCTGATGGATGCATTGATCCAGCAATTTGGTCAGAATTATCAGGCAATTCTGGAAGCCAGCGTAAACCGTGCGGATTTCAGCACGGTAGAACAGTATTTTACCCGCCAGGCAGTGGAGGAAGGTCGCGCACAGAATCTGTATGCAAATGCCTGCAGTCAGGCATATGATCCTGAAAGAGGTACAGGTATCATCCGCTACCAGATGAGCGATATCAAGGGACAGCCGGTTTCCATCGTGAAGAGTGGATATGCTGTGGACGGAGATGTGGTAATGGAGATCCGTTCCGTTATGAGTTACAGCTACATCAAAGATGGCATGGAGATGAGTGACACCCAGAATAGTGCCGGATTACTTTGTTTCCATCAGGAAGATGGTCAGTGGAAGATCCAGAGTTTTTCATGAGCATGAAGCAGAGAAAAGAATAAGAAAAAGAAAAGCTGTGTTCCGATTTTTTAGGAACACAGCTTTTCTTATTAATTTTTATTCTTCATAGCATCACGTTTTCTCAGTCTTGGATCAAGAATACGTTTTCTGATTCTGAGAGAGTTTGGTGTTACCTCCAGCAGCTCATCGTTGTCGATGAATTCCAGTGCCTGCTCCAGAGAGAGGACTTTTGGAGTAACCAGAGTAAGTGCCTCATCAGCAGATGAGGAACGGGTATTGGTCAGATGCTTGGTCTTGCAGACATTCAGCTCGATATCCTCTGCTTTTGCGCTGGAACCGATAACCATACCACTGTAAACCTTCTCGCCAGGTCCGATGAATAAGGTTCCGCGAGCCTGGGCATTGAAGAGACCGTAAGTAACGGACTCGCCGGATTCGAAAGCGATCAGAGATCCCTGTTTACGGAACTTGATATCTCCCTTGTATGGAGCATAATCGTCGAAGATGGTATTCAGGATTCCTGTTCCCTTAGTCATGGTAAGGAAATCGCCACGGAATCCGATCAGACCTCTTGCAGGGATAGAGAACTCAAGACGGGAAGATCCGTCGCTTCCGATGCCCATTCCCTGAAGCTCACCCTTACGCTCGCTGAGTTTCTGGATGACAGCACCGGAGAATTCTTCCGGTACATCTACATAAGCCAGCTCCATTGGCTCCAGTTTTTTGCCGCGCTCATCCTCTTTATAGATAACCTCTGCCTTGCTGACTGCAAATTCATAGCCTTCACGGCGCATGTTCTCGATCAGTACAGACAGGTGCAGCTCGCCACGGCCGGATACTTTGAAGCAGTCTGCAGAATCTGTTTCCTCAACACGGAGGCTGACGTCTGTGTTCAGCTCTCTGAACAGACGGTCACGGATGTGACGGGAGGTGATGTACTTACCGTCCTGGCCTGCAAGCGGAGAATCGTTAACGATAAAGTTCATCGCAATAGTAGGCTCAGAGATCTTTTGGAATGGAATCGGTTCAGGATTCTCAATGTTGCAGAGTGTATCACCGATATGGATATCTGCGATTCCGGAGATAGCCACAATAGCACCGATCTCAGCCTTTGTTACTTCCACTTTGTTCAGTCCGTCGAACTCATAGAGTTTGCTGATCTTTACTTTTTTCTTTTTGTCAGGCTCGTGGTGGTTCATAACCAGCACTTCCTGGTTTACTGCGATGCTTCCGTTATCTACTTTACCAACACCGATTCGGCCAACATACTCGTTGTAATCAATGGTACTGATGAGAACCTGAGTGCCTGCCTCCGGATCGCCTTCCGGTGCCGGAATATATTTCAGGATCGCATCAAAGAGTGGAGTCATATCTTCCGGAGAATCATTGAGATCCAGAACGGCATGTCCCTTCTTGGCGGAAGCATACAGGAATGGGCAGTCTAACTGCTCATCAGATGCATCCAGATCCATCAGAAGCTCCAGAACTTCATCTACGACTTCGTCAGGTCTTGCTTCCGGACGGTCGATCTTATTGATGCAGACGATTACTTTCAGGTCCAGCTCCAGGGCTTTCTTCAGAACGAATTTTGTCTGAGGCATAGCACCCTCGAAGGCATCAACCAGAAGGATTACGCCGTTTACCATCTTGAGCACTCGCTCAACCTCGCCACCGAAATCTGCATGGCCAGGGGTATCAATGATGTTGATCTTTGTATCCTTGTAGAATACAGCAGTGTTTTTTGAAAGAATAGTGATGCCTCGCTCACGCTCCAGATCATTGGAGTCCATGACACGTTCCTGCACTTCCTGATTTGCACGGAATACA
Source organism: Lachnospiraceae bacterium (assembly GCA_024403585.1). Taxonomy (GTDB): domain Bacteria; phylum Bacillota; class Clostridia; order Lachnospirales; family Lachnospiraceae; genus JAKSRN01. The sequence goes on from JAKSRN010000103.1 coordinate 2,994, forward strand.
CCGCTCTGTTTCAGCAGCTCATCGACCAGAGTGGTTTTGCCATGGTCAACGTGTGCGATAATGGCAACATTTCTGATATCTTCTCTTGTTGTTCGCATACAATCGTTCCCTCTTTATGAAAAACAGAATATTTATTACATGTAGAAAAAAGTCCGCCTGAATGCTGCATTCGGGATTATATTCCCGGATAGGCGCAACTTCCAAAAAAGTAGTATAGCACAATTGTTTTGGTTTGGGTATGCAGATTTTACAGGGTAAAATGCCTTCTTCTATGTGCATATTGCCCTAATCTTGAACTATGCAGGTTGTTTAGAGAGGAATGTGCATTTTTAGTAAACATTTCGTCTTTCTTTTTTCGGAAAGGTGCTTAACGTAGGTTTTTTTCTATGATACACTTGATTTGTGGTGGGAACATTTTAATGCGAAAGGAAAGTAAAAAGTATGAAAGTTGCATTTGATGTTGACGTTCTGGCAAAACAGATGAGTATTTCGGATTATGTTTACAAAGTATCCGAGTGGGGCTACAAATATATCGAGCAGTCTCCACATCCAAGAATCAATCCATTCTACAAACATCCGCTTTTCTCTGAGGAGTGTGAGAAAGAGTACAGAGATGCTCTGAGCAGATATGGTGTTGAGATTTCTTCCTTTATCGTAGTTTACCGTTGGTCCGGTCCTACAGAGGAGCAGAGACAGCATGCTGTTGCTAACTGGAAGAGAATGATTGAGATCGCTGTAAACATGGGTGTTCCGGTAATCAATACTGAGCTGTCAGGTGATCCAAACCAGGCAGAGATCTGTAATGGTATGTGGTTCAAATCTATGGAAGAGCTTCTTCCGATCATTGAGAGAGAGGGTCTTCGTGTTGAGATCCAGTCTCATCCATATGACTTCTGTGAGTTGAATAATGAGACCTGTGATATGGTGAAATCTTTCCGCTCTAAAAACCTTGGTTATGTATATTCTTCTCCTCATGGATTCTTCTATGACGAGGGAAAAGGTGATGTTCGTTCCATGCTGAAATATGCAGGAGATGAGCTGACACATGTTCTGTTTGCTGATACATACAATCAGACACTGGATTGCCGTTACATTGCTAACCCTCCGTGGCTGAATGGAAGAGGAAAAGCAGATGTAACAATCCATCAGCACCTTGCTATGGGTGAGGGAGATGTTGATTTCCCAGGAATCTTCGAGACTCTGCGTGAGATGGATTTCGCAAACAAACAGCTGAAAGCAGATGCTCCAAAGGTAGGTGGAGACAATATCGCTTGTGTATCTATGTTCGGATTCCCGGAGAAGATGGACAAACAGGCTCCAGAAGCAAGAGAGCGCATCGAGAAAGAACTCCTTGGTAAATAAAGCAAGGAATTTTGCTGGAAAAGTACAAAAAGTAAGGGATTGGTTCGCCAATCCCTTTTTGTTGCAAAAGCCCGCCCTGCGGCCTCATGCTGGCATGGAAGGACATAGGGCGGACGTAAGGGGACACTGAGTGTCAGCGAAGTGTCCGATTTGCATCGGCGAGAAGGAGGGAATCATGTCCCTCCTTCTCGGTTTTGCAGAATAGACAGAATCACCGCTGTTTTTCTGTGCATTTTGCAGGGCTCGAAGCACTTTGTTCCTTGACATTGCAAAAGGACAGTGTTATATTCTCAATGTATGAACAGGATAGAGGTTGCATGATTTATCAGTATCCCGCCGGATGATTCAGGATCAGAGGAAGGCAGGTGAAAGGAAATCGTGCCGAAAGGAACCGCATCTGAAAACGGGACCTTGGGCGCAGGGTGAAGAAGTCTGCGACTGTCATCGTAAGGTGGAGTGCTATCTGGTTTCTTTTTACAATTTTTCTGTATTGAGAGAACAGATGGACATCGGCTGAAAGATGTCTGTTTTTTTTGTGAAACAGCTGATCTGATTGCAGGAGTTCAGAGAACAAAAGCAGGGCGGCATGGTTTCATATATTGATGAAACAATACACAAGCGAATGAGAAGGCGGCAACATCCGTCGACAGGAGGAAAAACAATGTCAGTATTTAAAGGAGCAGCAGTTGCTATCGTAACACCAATGTTTGACAATGGTGATGTAAACTATGAGAAACTTGCAGAGATCATCGAGGAGCAGATCACAGAGGGTACAGATGCCATCGTTATCTGCGGAACAACAGGTGAGTCTGCAACAATGAGCCATCAGGAGCATCTTGATGTAATCAAATTCTGTGTAGACAAAGTAGCTAAGAGAGTACCTGTAATCGCAGGAACAGGTTCCAATGCAACATCTGAGGCAATTCATCTTTCACAGGGTGCTGAGGAAGTAGGAGCAGACGCTCTGCTGGTAGTAACACCATACTACAACAAAGCAACTCAGAAGGGTCTCATCAACCACTTCACAACAATCGCAGAGTCTGTAAACATTCCGATCATTCTTTACAATGTACCAAGCCGTACAGGATGCAACATCCTTCCGGAGACAGTTGCTGCACTGGTTAAGAATGTTCCAAACATCGTTGGTCTGAAAGAGGCTACAGGAAACATCTCCCAGATGGCAAAAACAAAATTCCTTTGCCCTGAGTGTGAGATCTACTCCGGTAACGATGATCAGACAATCCCTATGATGGCACTGGGTGCAGAGGGTGTTATCTCTGTAATGTCCAACGTTGCTCCTAAATTTACTCATGAGATGTGCCAGAAATTCATCGATGGCGATGTAAAAGGCGCTGCAGAGGATCAGCTGAAATGTCTGCCTCTGATCGACGCTCTCTTCTGCCAGGTAAACCCAATCCCTGTAAAAGTTGCCATGAACGTTATGGGCAAAGAGGTTGGACCACTTCGTGCACCGCTGTACGATATGGAGCCTGCTGAGAAAGAGTATCTGAAGAAAACACTGGAAGCATTTGGTCTGATGTAATTGACCGCTTCCTGAAACATATCCCCCTTCATAACAGGATTCGAACAGAGGAGAGACAGTATGGTAAGAATTATTATGCATGGCTGCAATGGCCATATGGGTCAGGTTATTTCCGGACTGGTTGCTGCTGATCCTTCAGCAGAGATGGTAGCTGGAATTGATCTGGTAGATAACAGAGACAATGGATATCCGGTATTTACAGATATCAACGCTTGTGACGTAGAGGCAGATTGTATGATCGACTTCTCTTCCTTCCGTGCAACAGACGGTGTATTGGACTACTGCCGTGAGAAAAAACTTCCACTGGTTCTGTGTACAACAGGTCTGACACCGGAGCAGCTGGAGAAGGTACAGGAGTACAGCAAAGAGGTAGCCATCCTCCGCTCTGCAAACATGTCTCTTGGTATCAATACACTGATGAAGCTGATCGCTGATGCAGCAAAGGTTCTTGCAACAGCAGGTTTTGATATGGAGATCGTTGAGAAACATCACAAACTGAAAAAAGACGCTCCAAGCGGTACCGCTCTTGCTCTGGCTGACAGCCTGAATGAGGCGATGGACAATGCTTACAACTATGTGTATGACAGAAGCCAGAGACATGAGGAGAGAGATGCAATGGAGATTGGTATCTCTGCAGTTCGTGGCGGAACCATCGTTGGTGAGCATGAGGTGATCTTTGCAGGACCGGACGAGGTGATCGAGTTCAAACACACAGCATATTCCAAAACTGTATTCGGAAAAGGTGCTGTTGAGGCTGCAAAATATCTGGCTGGAAAACCGGCTGGATTCTATGGAATGGCTGATGTGATCGGCTGATCCGGAAAACCGAATAAAT
>JAKSRN010000104.1 GCA_024403585.1 Lachnospiraceae bacterium
CTAAGAGCCAGTGAGGCCATGAATGTCAGGCAGGAAAGCAGTCCTTATGGACCAGGGCTGATCATTACAGAGGTTGGAGGCCAGGTTCAGGGGATAAAAATCGATCTCAGGAAAGAGCTGGTACTTCGCAGCGATGGTACTGAAATCGGTCTAATCAAAAAGGCAAGAATGCAGGATGTATATCCGCCCTTTGTTGGAACCGTGGCAATGGCTTATCAGCTTCATAAGCAGTATCTTCAGAACGTAAAGTATGAGCCGGAATACGCGCCTATGTTTGTCAACAGCAAAGGTATGGCGATGTCATACGAGAGCTATCGGTTAAAGTTCAAAAAGCTGATCAAAGAACATCTGCGCCCTGAACTGATCCGAAGCAGTGATCCAGAGCTTAAGATTTATGGACAGATGCTGTATGAGAATGATCTTGGAACTCATGCACTTAGACACTGGTTTACGGTACAGCTGGTCCTCCGGGGCGAGGATATCGGAACGATACAGTCCTACAGAGGCGATAAGAATCCTGAAACAGCTTTCCAGTATCTCCAGAATAAAGGGGAACTGGTGCGGGAACTCGAAGCAGCCGGTGCGGAACTTATAGCAGAACTTATGAAAATCGGGGGTGATGTTTATGGAAACAGTTAACACATCTCCGCTCTTCTCTTATGCAGCCGCGGCAGCTCTTTCCAACGGCAGTCTCTACCGTGACAGGACCAGAGACAGGGATGAACTTCTTGCCTTTATGGATGCGAATGAATGGTTTGGTTCTTCTTATGAGCAGAATGGCGACGAATTCATGGTCGTAATGACTGCTGAGATTAAGAATGCTGTTTCTATCTGGATTAACGCTTACAGAAGAACCAACGATGAAAAAGTCGAAATACTTTTGACTCTTCTAGAAAAGACTTTTCCACAGACCAGTCAAAGATTTCGCAGATATATGGCGTCTGAAGGGAAAGGTAATGACCGTTCCACATGGAAGGTACTGGATTTCATGGCAGCTTCACTGAAAAAGGAACTGGATGAATACTCAGAAGAAGAGATCAAAGAACTGACTGCATCTGCTTACAGTGTATTAAAGATGAAGGAACTGTCCCTGTTTCATGCTTTTCTATCTTATGGAGGGGAAGGAAAACCATATACCGACTGGAATTATCAGTTCAAAAGCCATCAGCTTGTAAAGGCTGACAATACCGCGTATGCCATCAAGGATTTCGCGCTGATGGCGTATATCGTATTGAATCAGGATGCATGGAGTGAAAACCATCTGGTTGAAAAGGCTCTGGATAATCGAAGATATGCGGAGCTTTGGATGTTTTCTGCCCTTCATTTCATATGTGCACTTAGAACGACAGATATTGTAAGGCTTCCCGTTCCAGCGCTCCCCTATGACGCGGAGACTATCCGGGAAAAGATCAGAGAAGGCTCTTTTTCGGATGCGGATGCTTATGGCATCGCTTTCGAACTTCAGTTTCGTTGCAGAATGAGGAGTAGCCGTCCTCATAAAACTCTTAAAAAAGGCATATCTCCGGAGATCAAGCTGTTTATACCGGAAAGCCTCCATGTTCCTCTCGGATTTATTATGGCTATAGCTCTGTCATTCAGGTCCGAGGATGATCCTTTTGTCAGTACAGATTTCACTCTGCAGGATATCATCCGGTTTTTTGGAGAAGATTTTGTGCGTGCTTCCGGTTACAGAAAGTTTAAATCAAGACGTGCTAACAAGTCCTATCTTCAGGGAATCGAAGCTGTTGCGGATGATATCGCAGGGAATCCGAAAGGATATATGCTGGCTTCCCTTGCAAGGAGCCACAAGGGCGGAATCGGGAAATTATCAGAGATCACGGATGTTTACCTGCGAGATGCAAAGTTTACCGGCGAGGATCCTGCTTTTGTACTGAAAGAGATGTTTGAACGCGGGATCTTTGGGTTCATCCCATGCATGCTGCTCGAAATGTACGAAGGGAAAAGTTATCGGTCATTGTCGGTCAGGGAACAGACCGCTGTGATCCAGGCGTTGGGAATGGATGCGTGGCAGATTGAATCAGTAGCTTTGTCACTGACGATGTCGTATCAGCAGGCCGGAGAGATTGTGAAGAGTACTCTCCTTGAGGCCGGTGGGGAACATTGTCTCGAAAAGACACTGCAGAACCTTGCATCCGGATGGGCTGTTTCAAAAGGTTCGGAATTCATGTGTCTCCGCAGGGCTGCCGGATTGGAATGCCTGACCCAGGGAAGTGCGTCCTGTCTTGGCTGCGGATATGAGATATACACGAAAACAGCCATGGAGATGCTGGTACGGGAATACATCCGTATGAACCGTCTTATAAGGGAGTCCGAAAATAGTAACAGGATTAAAGACATCCTGAAAAAGTTCATAATCCCTTCTATTCTTCAGATATTCCAGAGTATTGCAGTTCTATATCCGGAGGCAGATATGGATATCCTTCAAAAAATCGTTGAGAGGGGGATGAAAGATGCCGATATTAGCTGAGACTGAGATCTGTGGAGGATATATCAGGTATCTTCCCGTCACAAGATTGGATGAAGAAACAAGAAAGATTGCAGAGGAAAGATTCGAAGGGTTCAGGGAGAAGGGTGTTATTCAGGAAAGCAATTACCTGGACTCTACATGGTTTATCAGCGATGAGGTCCGCAATCAGAAGATAGATTTCAGCTTTGATGAGGTTGCATACAGAAAGCAGGCAATGCCGTGGATCGGATGTACAGCAGACTGTTTCCGTGAATGCATGAAAGCTTATGCAGCGATGCTTTTAGGAGACATGTCTCTGATACAGATCAGGCTTGTGATCAGAGGAATTGCAGAAATGGCTGTGCTTTCATGTGAGGAAGCTGTCAGTCTCTCGGGACGAAAGAACTATCATCTTGCTGCTTTTCTGGCAATGATTCCCCTTGGAAACGATCTGAGGGATCACGTGATCGAGGAGCTTGAAGGCACGCGGACAGAAAAACGTTCCGGTAAGGCAAGAAATCTTGCAGATTTTGATCATTATCTTTCCTTCGACCGTTCTATGAAAGCGTACTGGGACAAAGCAGGAACAGAAGAAAAGCGTTTTTTCTTTCCGGTCTACTTCTGGTGGAACCTTACAGCGATCCTTCCCTTAAGACCTACAGAGTTCTTACTGACTCCATGGGACTGCATCATGGAACACGAAGGAAAATATCTCCTCACGATACGAAGAACCAGAATGAAGAAGGGGGAAAGGCATGGCTATAAGATATCTGAGGATTACGAGCTATGCTCTTATGAGATCACCGCAGAACTTTATACTGCAATCAGCCAGTACAGGACACTTATTTCCAAGGAAGACCGTCCTGCAATAGGCACCCTTCTTATACCGGAAAGGAACGTTCCGTCCGGCTACTTCTCTCTTCATCAGATGAGAAGAAGACTAAAAGCATTCTGCAGGGAAGTACTTCATGATGGTTCTTATCCGATCCATCTGGGAGATACGCGGCATCTGGCAATGGTAAACCTGATCCTGTCCGGTGGCTCACCGGTTGTCTGCAGGGAACTCGCAGGTCATGAAGACATCGATATCAGTTCCCACTATTATTCTAACATGTCAATGGTCGTCGAAAGCATTGTAACGTCCCGCTTCAGGGGCTGGGATCCGTCTTCAGCATTAGACGGACAGAAAAGATATTACCTTTCGTTACCGGAGAAGCGATTCCGCGTTGAAAACGGATGGTGTGATCATCTGCCTGTTGCTGCTGGGGATGTATCGGAGTGTGTCAGGTCTTATGTTCCGGGTGGACAGATCGGTAACTGCCTGGCATGCACCCATTTTTATGCAGACCGTAAAGGCATGAGGCTGAAGATACTTGATAAGGCAAAAAAACAGGTGGACGAAGACGGGATCTATCTTATGCAGATGATCGAACTGGTCAGAAAGAGTCTTGGCTATGAAGAAGATATCGACCAGGCTCTTCTGCGGATCCGTTCAAGTGGAGACCGTTACGGAAAACTTTTATCGAAAGTATACAGGGAGGAAAAATAGATGGGACGTCCTAAGAAAGTAAGTTCAGAAGAAATGGTAAAACTTCTGGAAGCATATTACGAGAGTGATGGCTGCGGCGATCCTTCCAGGCTGAAGTTCAGCAAGCTGGAAATATATGCCGCCGGTCAGGGAATAAAAGCAAAAGCATACGATTTCAAGCGTGATGCAAAAGTAAGACAGAGGATCCGTGAACTGGAACAGGAGCATGAGATATTGCTGGAACAGCAGATGGATACAGCTTATAAGACATTGGATATCGAAGGGATCCTGAAAAAGTGCAGGACGGTTGATGACATTATCACCGCACTGCAGGGAATGGATGATTACTGGAAAAGGACCTGTGAACATGCCTCTTCTGTAATAAACAGGGACAAGAAGTTTATGTCTGAAAAGGCATCTTATGAAAGCAGGGTAAGAAAGATGGAACAGGAACTGGAGGAATGCCAGAAGAAGATACAGGATATACAGGCCAATGCAAAGCGGTATGAGCAGGAAAACATATATCTGAGAAGAATCCTGAAGACACATCTGTATCCGGCGCTTGCAAATGAACTTCTCAGAGAATCCAATCTTCCGGTTCCGGATAATACGTCTGTCCGCCCGGAATCTTTTGAAAAGTTGATCGATGGAAAGTTCCCGTCCGCTTTTGAAGGTGCACAGGGCGTTTCAGAGAAGAAACCAGACTGGAAAGAACGCCTCCAGAATGCCCTGGAGAGTCAGGTGGATAAAAATGGCAGATAAGCTTGTCCGGGGAAAAAATGATCTCTCTAGCCTTTATCCGGAATTAGCTGCTGAATGGGATCACGAAAAAAACGAAGGGCTGGATCCGGACATGGTTCTTCCAGGATCCGGAAAAAGAGTCTGGTGGAAATGCGCTTGTGGTCATGAATGGAAAACTGCCATATACCACAGGACGGCAGGGCATGGATGTAAGATATGTGCCTCCAGAAAAGCAGTTCTAAAACCAGGGGTCAATGATCTTGCAACCCGGTGCCCGGAGCTGTCTGAAGACTGGGATTTCGAAAAGAATGATCCGTTAGGACCATCGGATGTTCCTATGTATTCGCAGGCATCTGTCTGGTGGAAATGCAGCAAAGGCCATTCATGGAAGAATACGGTAAGTCACCGTATCCAGGGACAGGGATGTCCATATTGTGCGGGGAACCGGATTCTTCCTGGATTCAATGATATCGTTACTTTGAAAGTTTCCTATCTTAAAGACTGGGATTTCAGGAAAAATCATGATGTTAAGCCAGAAATGCTGGGGCCTGGTTCCACAAAGAAAGTCTGGTGGAGATGTCCAAAAGGGCACTCCTGGGAGGCGGCAGTATATAGCAGGACTGCCGGAAGCGGATGTCCATACTGCGCCGGAAACAGACTCGTCCCGGGAGTAAATGATATTGCAACTGCGTTTCCTGAGTTGGTCAGTGAATGGGACTATGACAGAAATAATGGCATTACACCGGATATGGTGGCAAAAACCGCTGCCAGATCATATTGGTGGATATGTCCCCAGGGGCATAGCTACAGTTCATCGCCCGGAAGCCGTGCAAGAGGCTGTGGCTGCATCTATTGTGCAGGAAAGAGACTGATGAAAGGTTTTAACGACTTCGCATCGCAGTACCCGGAACTGTTGAAGGAATGGGACTGGGATAAAAATGCTGGGATAAAACCAGATGAGATTCCATGCAACCGGCATAAAAAAGTCTGGTGGACAGATTCACAGGGACATTCCTGGAAAGCCACTACATCAAACAGGATAAGAGGCTGTGGCTGTCCCTATTGTGCTAATCGTGTTGTATTGCAAGGCTTTAATGATCTTTCGACGCTACAGCCTGATCTGGCAAAGGAGTGGGATTATGAAAGAAATGCCCCTCTGAAACCAGATATGATTACGGCTGGAAGTCATCGGTCGGTCTGGTGGAAATGCCATCTCGGACACAGCTGGAGAAGCCCGGTAAGTACCAGAAACAGTAATCATACAGGCTGTCCTTATTGTAGCAACTTCAAGGTTCTGAAAGGATTCAATGATTTCGAGCATCATCATCCGGAATTAAAAGACGAATGGAACTATGAGAGAAATGAAGGGCTGAGCCCTTCTGATTATACATATGGCTCTCACAAGCTTGTTTGGTGGATCTGTCCGGAAGGACATGAATACAGACGAAGTTTTTCTGAGAGGCATACCGGCAGAAACTGCCCTTATTGTGCAGGCTCAAAAGTGCTGGCAGGGTTTAATGATCTTAAAACGCAAACTCCATGGATCGCCGAAAACTGGGATTATAAAAGAAACCGTAAGCTCAGGCCGGAAGATATTTTCCCTTATACCAATCGGAAAGTATGGTGGGTATGCGGAAATGGACATCACTGGAGAGCATCAGTCAATGCAAGACAGAAAGGGGCAGGATGTCCGTACTGTCATGGACTACTGCCGGGAAAACCACATTTCATCAGCTGATGGAATACAAATTATGGAAAGGAGAAGTTATGCAAAGGATACGAGATCCCACTTAAATAGTGGAACTACAACTGAATAATGAACGCGAAACCCAAAAGATCTCACAATCATCATTTTATAAGGAAAGGAGATCCCAAATCGCAGCCGAAAAGAGCTTAGGAAATGAACAAAATTCCTGGCTCTTTTTCTTTTGGGTTTTGTCTGAAAA
>JAKSRN010000105.1 GCA_024403585.1 Lachnospiraceae bacterium
ATATGATGGACTTCTTTAAGGCTATGTGTGAGGTTTGCTGATCGGATAGATAAAGTTGTTTCTTGACAATTTTTATAAAACACACAAAAAAGGTGCTGTACACCACCGAATTAAACCGGTGGTGCACAGCACCTTTATTATTCTTGCTCTTATGCTGTATCGGTCAGTCTACCGAAAACGAAACAGTAAAGCGGATCTTCGCCTTCTGCTCTGCTTCATGCTTATGCGTGTTCAATTAGCAGATTCCGAAATGCTCCATGTTGTAAGCATCAATCTCAGCATTGATGTTAGGATCAGCCTGTGGGAACAGACATCCAGGAGCACCGTATGTGATACATGGGATGAAGTGTCCGCCTGGAGCATATTTCTCACATGCTTCTCTTGTGTTAGCACGGATCTCTTCTGGTGTAGAATCCTCACGGTCAACAACAGCTGCATCGATACCACCCATGAGAACCATACGTCCCTCAAGCTGTTTCTGCAGTTTTGGAATATCGTTCTGTGGAAGAGCACCCTGCCAGATATCGATTCCAAGGTCAACCATATCCTCAACGATTGGCTCAAGGAAGGAATCAGAATGATGCATGATGATTACGCCATGATCTTTCATGTATTTGTACTGCTCAACGTACTGAGGTTTGATGAACTCTCTCCATGTGTCAGGAGATACGAACAGGGACTGTTTTGATCCCCAGTCATCATGTGTCAGCATTACGTCTGGCTCAAGATAATCAACGATCATCTTAGCAAGTGTTGTACGGTATTTACCGATCTCCTCGGTAAGCTCCATCATATCATCTTCCTCAAGCAGGAAGTTCATAAGCATATCCTCGAATCCCATCAGGAAATGCAGACGCTCGAAAACACCTGTTGGCATGAATGCCATGTACAGTTCTCCTGCATCTTTGATCTCTTTTGCACGTTTCTGGAATGGCTCCCACAGTGCAGGATCATCTGTCTCTTTCAGGATATCAGGGATCTGAAGCTGGTTTTTCCACTCGCAGATATCATCGATAACTTTGTTATCGTTAGTAACGTGTGGCATAGCTGCGATGATTCCTTCTGGCCAAAGGATCCATGTTCCGAAACGATCCTGCATTGGCTCCATGCCCTGATGACGATTTCCACGAACAAAGTTGTTTGCTGGGTTAGGTGGGAAGAATGTACATCCCTCATACTGTTTCAGCAGTCTCTCTGGTTTACCGTCTTTTTTCAGTGTCTCCAGGAATAACTCTTTTGAAGTCATCATAGTTAATAATCTCCTTTCACTACTCTCTTTTTCCTCTTCCGGACCTTTTTCCATGCCCGCTATATCTACAAACAGTTGCCTGTTTATATTCTTATTTTGCCATCCGCTGTCCGGATGGCTCTTTTATACTCCCTTTGTCTGTTCCCACAGAACGAAGGAGATTCTGAGATAGAGATTTCTCTTTGGTTCTGCCATCTGTTCGCCGTCCAGACCGGTCAGTTCTGATATCGTTCTCAAACGATAAAACAGGGTACTTCTTCCGATATAAAGGGTCTTGGATGCAAGAACCGTATTTCTCTCAGATAAAATATAGGTTTTCAGAGTTTTCAAAAGCTCTGTCCCATTCATCTTGTCATACTGTTCCAGTGTATGAAGAATCGGATCACACAGATATTCAGAAGGAATCTCATTCTGTGCCTGATGAAGGATATAGTCCATCGCAGCTTCCGAGAAGTACATATACCATCTGATATCTCTCTTTCTAACACAAGTGTCCAACGCAATAATGGACTGCCTGTAATAGGTATGCACTTGCAAAAGACCGGAAAACTCATTACTGATGCCTGCCATATACAGGTGATCTCTAAGGATCTCTATCATAGCAGGATGCGGATCCGGATTCACACTCTTATTGATCAGTACCCCTACACGCCCTTGAATAAGAAATGCCTGACTTCCGGGAATAGTGGATTCAATGTAGTTGCAGATACTGATATTAAAAAAGTGTCCGCTGGCATAAGCCTCTGAATCCAGGGTCAGACAGATATATCTGTCTTTCACGTGCCATCCAAGCATACGTAATCGTACTTCAATCTCTTCCTCTGTATAAGGAGTTCCTTTCAGAAGATTTTCCATCAGTGTATCGATGGCCCTTCCGTAATTCTCCTGCATATTTCCATATCCAAGAAGAACATCCCTGATCAGCTGTGCCAGATATTCGGCAGCCAGTTTCTGACCATCCCGAACAGGCTTCTCCAATTCCACGATTACCAGACGACCAAGGTATCCGCCATAATCATTCCAAAGATTAACATACAGATCTCTGTGCCCTCTCAGATCAGCTGAATAATACTGTGCCTTGCTTGTTTTCAGGGTATCCTGATACTCCTGATCCAGCTTGAAATCATTCAGAAGATCTGCCGGTGCAGAGATTGTTCCGGTCAGTTCATCCCTTTCCCATTGCACCATGCCTTCTTTCCAGATCGGACAGGAAAGAATATAGAGCTGCGGGTCATGGACAAACATAGGATTCCCAAAATACTCATAGCTGACAATACAGAGTTCATCAATGGTACCCCTGTGAAGGATGATATCCTGCAGTTTTGCTGACCAGCTTCTGTGCTTGTGAAAAATATCCAGGCAGATATTAAAAACCATCCTGGAATCCCAATCGGCATTCCCACAGGTCAAAGAAAATCCCTCAGGGCTTCCTGCTGTCTCGTCTTTGCAGTGTTCCGGCAATACAATAACGGAAGCCCTTCCGGTTTCCAAATCCTCCGGGAGCCCTCCAAGCACAATATATGCTCCCTCAGATGGGAATTGCTCAGGACGTATCTGATTCTTTTCGATAAGATAGATATACTCTTCACTGAGTGTAGCTCGATCCGAATAAAACCGAACCCCTTCCAGTGTTTGTTTATTATCCCCCGGATGAAATTGTATCCCGGGAATAACCGCTTCCATGTCATCAGCAAACATCTGCGGATTCAAGCGAAAAACGGCTGCATTCATCTCTTTCATGCTCTCTCAATCGCTCCATTCAAGATTTTCATATCATGTCATATATCCATAATAAAGCATTCTGCACACCTTGTTCAATACGCGAAGGACAGTTTCATGATTTTTTTTCTTATTAAAACCGTTTTCCGATTCTTTATGAGATTGATCTTCTCAAGAATCAAACAATCTTACACGGATTATCTTTGTTAAATATGACAGAAATGATAGCCCCATGTATTATATTTATATCATATTCCGCACAGGAATCGCAATTGTGTAAAACGATTTCGTCGTTTCGTGCATATCCATCCCAAATCAAGGCGTCATTCTGAACACAGTGTTCAATTTATACTTCTTTACAAGCAGTATCCTTTCCACTACAATACTCTTGAACACTATGTTCACAATCAATAAAGTACAGGAAGAATCTATATGCTGAGAACAACACTGAAACTGACTATATCGCCGGAAGATGCCGGAAAGCCCATTCGATTTCATCTTCGTGATTTCGGCTTCTCCAGCCACCTTCTGATCCAGTTGAAACACAGGGAACATTCTGTCTTTCTCAATGGCAGTCCTGCATATCTGAATACCCCTTTGAAAGAAGGCGATCTTCTGGAAGTACTTCTGCCGGAAGAGGAATCTCCTGAAAAGCTGGTACCCACAGAGATCCCCTTTGGAATCCTCTATGAGGATGAAGATATTCTTGTGATCAACAAACCGTCAGGGATGCCCATCCATCCTTCCAGAGGAAATTTTGAAAATACCCTGGCCAATGCCGTGGCTTATTACTATGAAAAACTGAACGAGCCTTTTTCCTACCGCTGCATCAACCGCCTGGACAGAGACACCACCGGAGCCCTGATCCTTGCCCGTCATGCATTGAGTGCCTGTATCCTGTCGGCAGACATGCGAAGCCGCAACATCCACAGGACTTATCTGGCTCTTGCGGAAGGAATCACAGATGCAGAAGGGACAGTAGACCTTCCGATCGGAAGAAAGGATGCCTCTATCATTGAACGTTGTATAGATCCGGAGAATGGAGAACGGGCAGTGACCCATTATAAGACGCTTAAAACGTTTCAGGTTGAAACTGAAAACGGAGTCAAAGACTGTTCTCTGATCGAGCTGCATCTGGAAACGGGACGAACCCACCAGATCCGGGTACATATGCATGCGATCGGTCATCCTCTTCTGGGAGATTCCCTCTACAATGACGATGAAATTGCAGCCCCCGGAAGACAGGCTCTGCATTCCAGATCCCTGGAATTCGTGCATCCCATAACGAAGAAAGCGATGCAGATCACTGCACCGCTTCCGGATGATTTCCATTCTATAATCACATCAGATTGAATGACTCGCGCAGGGGGGAATCTCGCATTCTCTCCTGCGCAGTCTTTTCTTATTCATGTAAAGTCCAAAAAATGACGCCGTGAAGAAACCACGGCGCCATTCATTGTATTTTCCAATATTACTTTTTGATCAGCAGATTCCGTAAGGAATTACCACTGTGTCAGCTCCAGATACATATCTTTGTACTGTTTTGCTGCTTTTGCCCAGGATACATCCTTCTGCATATCTCTTGCAACCATCTCATCCCAGCTTTCTCTCTCCTCGAAGTAGAGTGTCTTTGCACGGTTGCATGCATCCAGAAGCAGACCAGCTTCATAACGGTCGAAAGTGAATCCGTTACCTGTATTCTCGTACATGTTGTATGGCTCTACTGTATCTTTCAGTCCACCTGTCTCACGAACGATCGGAACTGTTCCGTAGCGCATAGCATTCAGCTGAGTCAGACCACATGGCTCAAACAGAGATGGAACAAGCAGTGCATCTGCACCTGCATAGATCTTATGTGCTCTGGTCTCATCATACATGATGCTGGAAGATACTGCGCCAGGATAAGCGCTCTCATAGTAGCGGAAGGAATCCTCGTACTCTTTGTCGCCGGTTCCAAGAACAACGATCTGAGTATTGCCATCCATCAGATCAGGAATGATTGCATTGATCAGATCAAGACCCTTCTGGTTTGTCAGACGGGAGATCAGACCGATCACAAACTTGTCGTCACTAACATCAAGACCAACTTCCTCCTGAAGGATTGCTTTGTTCTCTTTCTTCTTCTCTACTGCATTCTCCAGACTGTAGTTTACAGGTACACGCCAGTCTGTTGCAGGATCCCATGTCTCAACGTCGATACCGTTAACGATACCGCGAAGTTTTCCTGAGTGATATCTCAGATGATCATCCAGGTTCTCTCCGTAGAATGGAGTCTGGATCTCACCTGCGTATGTATTGGATACTGTTGTGATCATGTTGGAGTATGCAAGTCCGCCTTTCAGCATGTTTGCATCCAGCCAGTTCTGTGTCAGACAGTCTTTGTTGAATACATAATCAGGAAGTCCTGACCAGTACTGGATTGTCTCGATATTGTAGATTCCCTGGAAACGCAGGTTGTGAATTGTGAATACAGATTTTGCGTTGGACAGTTTTGTATTCTCAAAAAGTGTTCTCAGATAGATCGGAACAAGTCCTGCCTGCCAGTCATGGCAATGGATCACATCCGGGATCCAATCCATATAAAGCAGAGCTGCCAGGGCTGCTTTTCCGAAATAGCAGAATTTCGGGATATCGTCTACAAGGTTTGTATATGGTTTTCCGTTTGTGAAGAACTCCTGATTGTCAATGAAGTCATACACAACGCCGTCCCAGATATACTCCATGATTCCAACATAGAATCTGCGTCCGTCAGAGCAGAGATCCATATCAAAGGATCCGCGGAATACCATCTTCTCCTGATAATCCCATGGAATACATGCATATCTTGGAAGGATAACTCTTACATCACAGTTCTGTCTTGCCAGCTCTTTTGGAAGAGCATACATAACATCGCCCAGTCCGCCGGATTTAACGAATGGATAACACTCAGATCCGATGAAAGCTACGCTTCGTCTTGGTCCAAGGTCAGCTGCAGGTGCTTCCTCAACTACAGGCGCTTCCTCAACTGCAGGTGCTTCCTCAACTACAGGCGCTTCTTCAACTACCGGTGTTTCTTCAATAACTTCAGCTTTGATCTCTTCTGCCATTGGTGCCTCCTCTTTTACTTCTACAGGTGCTGCCTCAACAGGTGTCTCTACTTTCTCAGCTGCTTTCTTTGTTGTTTTCTTTGCAGCAGGTTTCTTTGCTGCTGTTTTTCTTGTTTTCTTTGCAGGTTTCTCTGCTGCCTCTGCATCTTCCGCTGCAGGTGCTGCCTCTACTGGTTTCTCAGCTTTCTCAGCTGCTTTCTTTGTAGTTCTCTTTGCAGCAGGCTTTTTAGCTGTTGTTTTTCTTGTTTTCTTTGCAGGTTTTTCTTCTGCAGCTGCTGCTTCTTCAACAACAGGCTCGGTTACTTTGATCTCCTCAACAACTTCAGCTGCCTTCTTGGTTGTTGTTTTCTTTGTTGCCATAACCAATACTCCTCATATTACTAATTATTTTCCATGTTTTCTGTGCATGGAGCATTTTTTCATAAATTAACATCTCTATTATAACGCAAAATTGTCCTAAATGAAAACAGAAACTTATCGGATTCTGTCACCATTGACTGTATAATCACAGGAAATCGCAATTTTCTATAAGGCAAAAAGACAGGTACAAAAGGTTGACATAGAATGTCAACCT
>JAKSRN010000106.1 GCA_024403585.1 Lachnospiraceae bacterium
AGCCAGGACATGGCCAGCCATCCTTCGACAAACAGTTTGCACGTGACTGGCTCAAGGCGAACGATCATGACTGGGAGCTTCCTCAGGAGATTGTTGACAAGACCATCGCTAAATACCTGCAGGCTTACAAACTTCTGACCAGAAAAGATCTTTAATTCCAGTCGCCAGATTCACGCAAGTGTGCACTTGACTCGTTATTTTCGAGTATGCAAAAGGGCTGCCATTCGGCAGCCCTTTCTTTATGTCTCAAAACCTTCTCTTTCAAGACCCTATTCTGTTATTCAATCCATAGCACCCTTGATTGCTGCAAGCAGCTCATCAAATGTCTCGTATGCAGGATACTGAGGATAATCCTTCTTGATCTGCTCAGTACTTCTGAAGAGGAAGCCTGCTTTACTGATCTCGATCATGCCCAGATCATTGAAACTGTCTCCGCTGGCAATTGTCTCAAATCCAACAGACTGCAGTGCTTTTACTGTGCTGTATTTGGATTTCTCGCAGCGCATCTTATATCCTGTAATCTCGCCGTTCTCTGCAACCTCGAGAGAGTTGCAGAAGATCGTCGGCCATCCCAGTTTCTTCATCAGCGGTTTTGCGAACTCTGTAAAGGTATCGCTGATGATCACTACCTGTGTAATAGAACGAAGCTCATCCAGAAACTCTTTTGCTCCCGGAAGCGGCTCGATCTTCTCGATGGTAGCCTGAATCTCCTTCAGTCCAAGGCCATGCTCCTTCAGGATTCCCAGTCTCCAGTTCATCAGTTTATCGTAATCAGGCTCATCTCTGGTGGTTCTTTTCAGCTCCGGGATTCCACTCGCCTCTGAGAAAGCGATCCAAATCTCCGGTACCAGTACACCTTCCAGATCCAAACAAGTAATATACATATATTTCAACCTCCATCGTAATTCTCTACTTTCATTCCGCAATACGAAAGCATTGCACCGATGTAGTATAGCACGGAAAGGACCTGTCCGCAAGAGAAAAACGATTGTTTTTATTGTGCGTACATTATCTGTAATGTGTCCGTCTCACAGAAACAGTTGTAGTTCTGTTTCTATTTCAGGAATTTTCGGAAACCAAAAGCGATTCCCTCATGATCATTGTTTCTTGTCACATATTCAGCCATATCCCGAAGTTCCGGCACTCCATTCTCCATGGAAACTCCAAATCCGGCTGCCTTGATCATGGTCAGATCATTGGAACCGTCTCCGAATGCTGCCACCTGCTCTCTTGAAATCCCCAGATGCTCAGCCAGCGCCATCAGTGCTGCTCCTTTATTTGCCTCTGCATAGTTCATCTCGATATTATTCACAACAGAAGAGGTAACTGCCAGCCACGGAAACTGATCACTGATCATCTTCATATATTCAGCCTTATGCGCCTTGACTTCTGATGGCAGCATGTAGATCTGCAGCTTCTGCACGCCTCTTTTTTTATCTGCGATAAAATCAGCCAGGTTTTCTACCGGTGTACGGAAAGTTTTCAGCATCTTCAGATAATGAGGATCCGGTCCGAAAGGATCCACATGCTCCTGCATATGGCGGTTCATCCAGCCCCAGTTATCAATATAGGCGTCATATACCAGTGGACAAGGCAGTGTTTCGATATACTCAATCACTTCGATTGCCTTCTCCCACGGAATACAGGAAGAATAGATCTCCTTCTTCTCCACTACATCGTATACAGAAGCACCATTTACAGTGATGGCATAATGAAGAAATGGAAATTTGCGAACATTTTCAGGCATTCCCCCGAAGAAGCGGCCCGTACATGGAACGATCTCAATCCCTTTTTCAGCTGCCTTATACAACATTTTTCTGCTCTCATCAGTGACCTGTTTATTGGAATTCAGCAATGTGCCGTCCAGATCCAGCGCCACCAGTTTAATTCTCTGCATAATATTCCTCCTCTGTATCAGAATACTTTTCACAATATCTTCACAAACAGGGAAGCCCCCGCTTCTTGTTTTCCGACACAACCAATGATAAAATATATCGTGAATTCTAAGAGAAAGCAAGGTATTCACATGAATAATAAAAGAAAACTCGCAATTTTAACACTATTGGGACTGACTCTCCTTTCCCTGCCGGGCTGTGGCAAAAGCAGCCAGACAACCGGCAGCTCTTCTGTCAGCGCCTCCTCCGAAGACGGATCCAACTCTGTCAATGAGAATATCACCACGGTTTCCACTTACTATGAGGAGCCTGCCGAAGAAGCCAACACCGGCGATGCAGAAGGCTATATTCCGGAGGACATTCCGGAAGGAACCGTAGTTGATGCCGAAATCGGAAAAGAATTCATCTTCCATGAGCAGGGACACGACGCTTATGCAGTAAGCATTGACAAGGCTGAATTCACAGACCGCCGCTCTTCTATCCCCGGTATGGAAGCAGAGCAGGTTCTCCTTATCACCTACAGCTATCGTTCTTTGGAAGAAACACCTCATTTGGTAGATGATATGAGCTTCCGCCTCTTCAAGGATGAAGAAGCCATGGAAAACTACTATGTGGATGAACAGCTCATGGGCGATGTGGCAGGCAGCGATCCTGTTACTGCAGAAATCTGCTTCGCTGTTCCTAAGGATGCCAAAGAGTTCTCTCTGTTTGTTGTAGACAATGCACAAGCAGACAACGAGAATTATCTGCTCTTGCTGGATATGAAATAACGACAAAAAAATCCCTGAAGGAGCAGTTTCTTCTGCATCCCTCAGGGATTTTTCTATAATATAACTGTTTTCTATATCTGATGCCCAAAAGCAAATTTAATCGTTTTTATTTCTGATTCCAGAAAGCCGCGAGACTCTCCTCCACGGTTCGGAGCGTACAGACCCCACAGTCACTCCACTCTGCCGGAAAGAGGCTCCGGGTTTCCGAATTCCGAAAACGATCATCCAGAAGCAGGATCACTCCCTGGTCCTCCTGGGTTCTGATCACCCTGCCTGCTGCCTGCAGGACCTTGTTGATCCCCGGAAAGCGATAGGCAATATCAAAGCCGTTCTCGCCCTTCCTGTCATAATACTGTTTCAGCAGCTCTCTCTCCTCTCCGATCTGAGGAATGCCGGGGCCTACCACGATCACACCGATCAGAGCTTCGCCCGTCAGGTCGATTCCCTCTCCGAAGATTCCTCCCATCACGCACAAGCCCAGAGCTGCCTGGTCTTTTTCTGCCGAAAAGGCCTCCAGGAATTCCTCTCTCTCCCGCTCATTCATGGATGGTTTCTGGCAGTAGAGTACCAGATCCTGTTCCCGGTCCGAAAGCTCCTGCAATTCCTCTCTCACTGCCTGCAGCATGGAATAGGATGGGAAGAACACCAGATAGTTCCCCTTCCTTGCAAGTACAGTTTTTTCTATATAAGAAGCAATCTTCCGAAACTCTTCCGGCGTACGCCTTGTATAACGGCTGCTCACATCCGCACCGATGGTCAAAAGACGGTTTTCCCGTGGGAAAGGCGATGGAATATACACCGCATAGTCATCCTCTCTGCCGCTCAGCATCTTCTGGTAATAGCGCACCGGAAGCAGTGTCGCCGAAAAGAGAATACTGCTGCGTCCCTTGTCCAGCCCCCTTTGCAGGTTTGTTGCCGGGTTCACACAGAAGAGACGGATCTGAAAGTCTCCACCCTGCAGATAATTAGCATAGATCACATAATTCTCATCCAGAAGATCTGCGATACCCAGGAAACCATAAACCTGGAAGTAGAATTCCAACATCTCTTTACGAAGAGCTCCATCCTTCAGTTCCCCCAGCATCTCATCCATCTGTCCGGCAAGATTCATCATGGCAAGGACCAGATCCCCTACTCCCTCCAGCTCTGTCATGCCGTCACACTGGCGCTTGTAGGCCAGAAGGATCTTGTTCACTCGCTCCATGGCTTTCTCCACCTTCGGATAAAGCCCCTTCACTTTTCTTTTGGCGGCCAGCACATCCTCTTTTACAATAGAGGCACTGTACATCTCTCTTCCACGCTCCACCAGATTGTGGGCCTCATCGATCAGAAAGATCCCCTCACCGGCAGGCGTTCCCTCGCCAAAGAAGCGTTTCAGACGGACCGTTGGATCAAAGGCATAATTGTAGTCACAGATGATGGCATCCATGAAAAGCGCCAGATCCAGCTGTAATTCATAGGGGCAGACCGAATAGGCCTCCGCCTGTTCCAGGATTGTTTCCCTGTCATAGACATCTCTCTCTGTCAGCATATGATAGAGTGCCTCATTGACCCTGTCATAGTGTCCTTTGGCTCTTGGACAGATTTCCGGATCGCAGTCCACCTCATCAAGCACACAGAGCTTCTCCTTAGCTGTGATAGTGATATTTCGAAAGGCCAGTCCCTTTCCCTTCAGAATGGAAAATGCCTCCTCCGCCACCGTTCTTGTAATGGTCTTCGCTGTCAGATAAAACACCCGTTCCGCCAGCCCTTCACCCAGAGCCCGAACCGCAGGATAGACAGCCGAAATTGTCTTTCCAACTCCTGTAGGTGCCTGAACAAACAACTGCTTTTTCCGAAGAATGGTCCGGTAGATGTCTGCCACTAAAGACTTCTGCCCTTCCCTGTAGTCAAAGGGAAATGCCAGCTCCTGCATGGAAGCATTCCTCTCCTGTCTGGAATTTTCCTGCAGATCAGCCCAGCAGCCATAACTGTCAAGGAGATCCGAAAACCACAGGTCCAGTTCCTCCGCGGAACAGACCTGCACAAACTTCCGGATCTCCTCTGTTTCCATCTGGCAGTAAGTTAACTGAACACGGATCTCTGTCAGGCCATGCTGCAGAGCGTAGATGACCGCATAACACTTAGCCTGGGCAAGGTGCACCGGAATTGCTTCTTCCATAAGGCGAACATCCTGATAAACACCTTTGATCTCATCGATCAGGATTCCCTTCTTGTCGGTCAGGATTCCATCCGCTCTTCCTTCCAGTACAAGGATGCAGGACTCCCGCTCCATCTCATATTTCAGAGGAACCTCTGCCTGGTAGCCGCTGCCCATCTTTTTCTGGATCTTCCGGTGGATCCGGCTGCCTTTCTGCATGGCTTCCTTATCCCGCCATCCTCCGGAGCCGCCCCGAAGATCACCGCTTCTCAGTAAAAATTCTACGAGAGTACGGACCGAAATCCGTACTCTCCTTTTTTCAACACAATCTGTCATTCTTTCAAGTCGAAGCTCCTGCGGAGACCTGGCGCGCAATTCTGATCAGCTTTGCTGATATCTTCCTTGAAAAATCGCTGCGCAACCTACGCGGAGCGTATAACATCACTTACTGCAGAACTTTTACAGCCTCTGCCAGATAATTATTGATGATACATCCAAATGTTCCTGTATCTGCTGCCAGAGCATACTCACGGCGGATCGGCATCTTTCCAAGCACCTCAGTGTTCAGAGACTCTGCGATCTCATCGATATGGCTCTCACCGAATACCGGAATCTGTTTTCCACAATCAGGGCACTCAATGTAGCTGTAGTTCTCAACGATTCCCAGTACAGGGATTCCCATCATTCCAGCCATGTTATATGCCTTCTTAACGATCATACGAACCAGATCCTGTGGTGAAGATACGATCACAACACCCTCTACAGGCAGGGACTGGAATACTGTCAGCGGAACGTCACCTGTTCCAGGAGGCATATCTACAAAGAGATAGTCCAGCTCGCCCCATACAACATCTGTCCAGAACTGTTTTACAACACCTGCGATTACAGGTCCTCTCCAGATTACCGGCTCCTCTTCAGAATTCAGAAGCAGGTTGATGGACATAACCTTTACACCGTTTCCAGACTCAGGAGGAATGATTCCTGCCTCAGTTACTGCTGCCGGTTTGGAAAGACCGTACATTCTTGGAATGGATGGTCCTGTGATATCTGCATCCAGGATACCTACTTTGTATCCCTCTGCTGCCATTGCATTCGCAAGGGAAGCTGTTACCATAGATTTACCAACGCCGCCCTTTCCGCTGACAACGCCGATTACATGTGTGATCTTTGAATCCGGGTTCAGATCAACCAGAAAGCTGTTGCTCTCTTTACTCTTGCATCCTTCGCAGCTCTCTTTGCTGCAGGATGTGTTGCTGCATTCTCTAGCCATTACATATTCCTCTCTTTTTTCACTTATTTTATAAACTGGTCGATCGCCTTATTCAGATCTTCCAGTGCCTGCTGATCTCCGCTCTCAACAGCATCTACGATACAGTGATTAATATGATCGTGCAGGATAACTTTTCCTGTATTGTTCAGAGCTGCTTTTACAGCTGATAACTGTGTCAGCACCTCTGTACAGTCTCTTCCGTCTTCCACCATCTTCTTCACAGACTCCAGATGGCCGATGGCTCTGGACAGACGATTCAGGACTGCTTTTGTATTCTGATGGGTGTGGGTATGTGCATGGGTGTGTACATGCTCGATCACAGTTCCATCCTCCATGATATGCACGTGTTTTCCTGAAGACATCCCTTTTGTCTCTTTCTGCTCGTGCTCATGGAGATGTTTATATTCTTCTCCGTTCATACCCTGGGACAAGATCTCATCGTGCTCCATTCTTTCTCTGTTCCAATCTTTATATTTCTGTAAATGTGTAACGCTGGCGGATACCGGAGGTCACAATATCAAAT
>JAKSRN010000107.1 GCA_024403585.1 Lachnospiraceae bacterium
AATCAAATATCAATTCTGTTCTGAATTACAGCTCAAGGTAAGAATCAGCGTACAGAGTGTTGCCTTTGATAACGTCACAAGTTTTGATTGTCTCCATCAGTCTCAGGTCGTTAGGGTTAACGATAGCTGATGTAAGTCCCTGCATCATGCACATAGCAACAAGTGCGGAATCCATGATTGGACGAAGTGTCTTAGGAGCGCCGTTGGAGTTGTTGGACAGACCACCTGTAGAGTTAAGTCCCATGTCAGAGATCATCTTGATGAACTCAAGAATCTGCATCTGTTTGTCCTGCATTCCTTTAACTACTACGAACAGAGGATCGAACCACAGATCCTGATCATCCATTCCATGCTCCAGACCTCTCTCAAGGAGGATCTGCAGATATTCCATACGCTCATCGTTGTTTCCAGCGATACCAGCGCCGTTGCAAAGAGCGATAACGATAGCATCGTTAGCTGCAGCAAGGTCAACGTACTCGATACGAGCATCAGCGTCAGCAGAGTTTACGATTGGTTTTCCTTTAGATCTGTTGTATACAGCGATACCAGCCTCGATAGCTTTCATGTTAGCTGTATCCAGTGCCAGAGGAACGTTGTCGAACTCGCCCTGAAGGAGCTCTACTGCCCATTTCATAAGCTCTTCGCCATCATTCTCTGCAGGTCCGATGTTAACATCAATATATACAGCACCAGCGTCGATCTGCTGTTTAGCTCTTGTAAGGATAGGCTCAGCATTTCTCTCCTGGAATGCTCTGTTGATAGAAGGTGCAGTTACGGAAATTCTCTCACCGATTGTAACGAATTTTGCCATAGTTAGTTCTTCTCCTTTTTAAATTAATTCGGAATCCAATTATTTGAACTCCGGATATTGCAATACATCCAGATGGAACCTTTCGGTTCCATCCGGTTGTTTATTGCCTTTTCTTTTACCTGAAAATTAGCACTGGCCAGCTGCCTGCATGTCTTTCAGGAATTTAACAAGCTGTACTGCCTCGAGAGGAGCAACGATTACTTCCCAACCTGGAAGTTTAGCTTCGATATCGCCTTTAAGAACAGCAACTTTACCAGGGATGATCAGTTTTCTGTTAGCGATCTTAGGCTCAACCTCTGCCTTCATGAAGTCAGATACAGATGTGGAAGAAAGTTTACCAGCTGCCCAAGATGTAAGTACTGACAGACCGCCTGCATCCTGGATGATCAGGTTTACAGGAACACCGGAACGCTCCAGCTCACCAGATACAAGGAAGTATGTAAGTGCGAAGTCAACAGTTGTAAGGCAGATAGAATTCTCATCAGCTCCGTTAAGAGGATAGATTCCAGGTGCAACTTTCATTGGTTTCTGTGGGTCAGTGAACAGGTTCTGTCTCAGACCAAATACTGGAAGAGCCATAGCGTAATCCATCTCGGATACTACTACGATAGAACCGTATTTCATTGTGAATGCAGCTGCAAGAGCCTGCTCAAGAGCAACATCTCCGTCAGCCAGTTTAGCTACGTTAACGATAGATGGATATCCGAATGTTCTGTCGTTGTTTTTGATTGCTCCACGACGAACCTCAACAGCTGCCTCATAAGTAGCTTTGATTGTATCCATAGTAACGTCAAGTACAAGGTTTTTGTTTCCAGCAGCCTCAAGAGCAGCTACTGTATCGTACAGCTCATCTACAGATGTTCCAGAAACACCAAGAACAACTCCAGCCTCTGTAGCGATTGCATTCATCTCTGCATAGTTAGCAGCGTTAGCAGCGTTCAGAACTGGTTTTGCAGCTTTGATCTCTGCCAGAGCAGCTTTAGCGCAATCTGCACATGTTGTGTTCAGGATTACTGGTCTGCCTGTAGCAGCTGCTTTTTTAGCAACCTCAGCATATTTAGCAGCATCTGTTCCCTCTGCACAGTTAACGAACAGAGCCTCTGTGAACATACGCTCGCCGATACGCTCGTAATCAACAACTTTAGCAGCCTCGATCTTAGCATCGATTGTAGCATCATCCATGCAAGAGCAAAGTGTAGCAGCATATCTTGTTTTGTTTACGAATGTTTTCTCGTGTCTGTAAAGTACAGTCTCGCCACCAAGAGAGTACTCGTTCTCGCCAGCACCGATTTTGATTGTTTTCATTGGTGGTGCTGTAGCCTCAGACAGCTGTGCAATAGCATCTGCTGAGAAATGAGGGCATGCAGAGATATCAACTGCGCCCTGAGCAACTTTCATACAGAAAGCCATACATGTAGGAGATCCGCACTCCTTACAGTTTTTCTTTGGTGACATTTTAAAAATCTGAATACCAGTTAAAGCCATGATTCTAATTCCTCCTGTTTAAAAAAGACTTATGATAACTCTTTGATCATTTTTGCAATTGCAGCAACAGATGCAGGATGTTTCAGAATTACAGCATCAGATCCAGATACAAGGTCAGCTGCAGCAGTCTGTACTTCCATGGAAATACCACGTTTCTCAACGCATCCCCAACCTGCTGGTGCATCTGCCTCATCAGCAGTAGCCTCTTTAACGCCCCATGTCTCGGAAGATACAGGAGTGATGATTGGCATCTGCAGCATCTTATCTGCCTGTGTCAGAGCAGCTGCTCTGATACGGTCCAGAGTAGAGATTACGTAGTCATATCCGTAACCAACTGTTGCAGTACCAACGTTCATAACGATAGATTCAGCTTTAACACCCAGCTGTGTTGTAACAACGTTCAGCTGTTTAGCAAGGTTGATATCTACAGCAGACTCAGCTCCAACCTTCTGGTTGTAAGCAAGACCTGCAGCAGCACCAACTGCTTTATAGTTCTCCTCTTTTGCAGACATCAGAAGAACGTTTTTGCCCTGGCAAGCCTCAGCAGCTTTAGCAAGAAGCTCTCCATCTTTCTCTGCATTTTTGCATCCCTGGATTACCAGTGGAGCATCGATTGCATCAACAACCTCTTTAACTACAGCGATGAGCTCCTCAACGGATTTGTTAACTCCGTTAGGATCTCCACCCTCGAGTTTCAGAGATACGAAATCAGCACCTGGCATCTCAGCAGCTTTTTTAGCGATCTCAGCCATTGTTGTGCAGCCTTCATAATAAGCTTTAACACCTGCTGGCTCTCCCTCAAGACCCATATCAGAGATCTCTACACCAACTTTAGCGGTGTTTCCGATAGGACCATCGAAAGTATAGAATGGGAATACGCTAGCTCCACCAAGTTTGATGGCTTTGTCGCCAGTACCAATCTCTACTACGTTGATAGCAGTATTGAATTTCTGTGGTTTACGATTAAACGGCATTGTAATTGGCCTCCTTACTATTTTTTATCTAGTTGTAATTTATAATGTTTAGCAGAAAATGTCAATATACATGAGCTCTATACACATAAGCAGCAAGCAAATCCGCAAATCTTGCTGATTCTGATCGACAGTTCTGCGGCATTATCATAGTTTTAGAGACAAGCCTGTCTCCGTTTTTTCCTCCAAAGGCGGAGACAGGCTCGATTTTTAGATTAGGCTGGTCTTAAAGACCGGATGTTTTTCCTCTATAGAAGAATTACATCATTGGATCCATTGTAAGTGCTGGATGTCCGTTCTCAGACAGGATTGCCATCAGCTCTTCTGGATCTGTAGTGATTGTCTCATCACCGATCATATCTACGAAGTTATCGATTCCGTAAAGCTCTTTAGCTGTCTTGTTCAGGTTGTCTCTAACCTGCTCTTTCAGATCTTTTGGAAGCCATACGATACGAGCAACTCCACCCTCAGCTTTCATGAACTTCTTAGATGCGATGAAGTGTTTTCCATGTCCCATGAATCCAGGAGTCTGAACACCACCACCTGTCATAGAAGCCAGCTCGGAGAATGTCATTCCAAGAGGTGTAGTACCTGTGTACTCACGGTTAGCGATACATACGCCGTTTGTAAATGGCTCGATACCACAGATACACTCGAAGCATCCACAGGATGTCATTGGTTTCTCCATGATAGAGTACAGGGATACATCTTCCAGAGCACCCTGAGAGAATTTACGAACTGCCTCGTTAACATCCTCGTACTCACCGATTCTCTCGTCGATACATTTCTCTTTTGTGATGATCTGACAAGGACCTGCTGGATCCAGCTGGTTTGTTGCTTTTGCATCGAACCAAGAAACAGCACCACAAAGACCAAGACGCTCAGGTGTAACTACACATACGTGGCTTGGTGAGAATGCCTGGCACATGATACAGCTGTAGTATACATCTACTGCCTCATCTGTCATGGAAGCAAGTCTCTCATCACGTTTGTCGAATGTAGGAACAGCAACCTCATGGCGCATCTTTGTACAATCTTCTGGGTTTGTGTAGATCTTAACTGCACAACGGTCAACTACTGCATCGAACTCATTCTTGATCTGAGCGTACAGAACCTCACCGATATGTTTTGCACGGAATCCAGCTGCGAATGCATCTTTAGAGATACGAACACGGATCATATCACGCTGACCTGTATGCATGATACCCTCGATGCAGTTCATGTATGCGTGGAATTTACGCTCGAATACTGGCTCGAAGTCAGCCTGCATGTTTTTGCCGGCAACCTCAACAACGTATGCGATCTGCTGTTTGCTTCCTACTGGCATCTCGTCGATGTCTGGTCCGATAACTTCGATCTTATGATCCTCAACCTCAGACATATCTTTCATCTGAACGAGCTCTAAGCAGTCAACACGGGATCCATCGAACTCAACCTGCATATCACCTTTACGGATGATCTCACCCTCGAATGCGGATGCGAATGCAACTGGGATATCGATGTTTGTGATTTTGATCTTGATGTCACGAGCCTCAAGGGATGTTGCGTTGAATTTGTCAACATCTGGCTGTACGATCAGAGATTTTGGAACTTTGATGTTAACAGCTGCAGCTGTCTCAACATCGTTAGTTACTACTGGGAATCCAAGAGCGATTGCACCAGCACCAGCTGCTACAACGATTGGGTTCAGAGCGCCAAGTGCGTTAACGAATGCAGGTACACGCTCGAATGTGTATTTCATCAGAGCTGCAGCATCGCCACCAGTTACGTTACCGAAGATCAGAGCTGCACGAACAGCTACAGATACAACGTGAACTACAGATGTAACGTCTTTTCCAAGAGGGATAACACGTACGCCAACGCCTGTTTTGTATCCTTTCTCAGCCAGCTGATCGATAACATCACCAACCAGTGTTACCAGGATACCCTGTGTCTGATAGCTCTTAACAAGTGCTACTGCATCATCTGCTGTAGGAGCTTTTCCAAGGATAACAGCTACGCCTGGGATATCGCCTGTTACAAGCGGTACACCGAGGGAACGAACGATGTCATCACCGATGTGACCAACACAACCGTCAACTTCTGGGTTGTATGGCTCAGCATCGATATATTTCAGAGCCTCAATGAACTCTGCCTCAAGAGCTGTAGCAACACCGCTCATGAATACATCGTGAAGTCTTTTATTTCTTGTCTGAAGAGTTTTTACAACCTCAAGAGCAGCTTTCAGCTCGCCAAGGTTAGTAACTTTTGTTCCTGTTACTCCGTAGTAGCAAGGAAGTGCGTAAGCAGTGCTT
Source organism: Lachnospiraceae bacterium (assembly GCA_024403585.1). Lineage (GTDB taxonomy): Bacteria > Bacillota > Clostridia > Lachnospirales > Lachnospiraceae > JAKSRN01. The sequence goes on from JAKSRN010000107.1 coordinate 5,562, forward strand.
GGGAATGCAACAGCTTTGTCCTCGCCGTATTTTGCGATCGCATCATTGATTGCGCCTTCGGTAAGACCACATACTGTGTCATTTCCGCTAAAAACAACATCAAATAAAGTCATCTTTTACCTCCATTGATTAGAATTAATTTTTCTGTCTGTTATCAATTTTTTCCTTAATAACCTGGATCTCCTCGATCAGCTTAGTGCTGAAATCGTATGGAGAGCTTCCCTGACGGTCAGCGTCGATTACTTCGGAATTGTAATGGATAAATCCCAGAAGATCCTCTGCAGGAATCTTGGATCTGATAAACTCCTCATCCTTCTCGTCGCGCACCTTGTTGGCAACAACACCAACCTGTTTCACGCCAAGACCTTCAGCAAGACGTTTTACGTTCTTGTAAGTCTGAATGCTTCTTGCACCCGGCTCGATCACTACGATGAACTGATCCATTCCTGCTGTGGTGCCTCTTGCCAGGTGTTCCAGGCCGGCTTCCATATCAAGAACGACAACATCATTGGATCTGAGCATCAGATGACTGATGATTCGTTTCAGAATTACATGCTCCGGACATACACAACCGGAATTGGCTGTATCAACTGTTCCAAGAACAAGTAACTTTACTCCATTACAAAGTTTTGCGTAAGTATCCGGAATGTCATCCACCTTAGGATTCATTATGAATACTTTATTGAACTGATCGGCACCGGTTCTTTCCTCCACCAGTTTACGCATCTTTGTGATAGGAATGATCTCGTCCAGTTCCTCTTCTGTAAATCCAAGTGCAAGTCCTAAGTTTGCATCCGGATCCGCATCAGCGGCAAGTACATGCATCCCTTCATTTGCATACATTCTGGCAAGTGTTGCGGCAAATGTTGTTTTTCCAACTCCGCCCTTACCGGTTACTGCGATTTTCATAGTTCAATCACCTCTATATAGTTATTTTTGTTTCCGACCGGAGAGGCACTCCGGT
>JAKSRN010000108.1 GCA_024403585.1 Lachnospiraceae bacterium
ATCGCAGCTGAGTGTGGAAAACTTGTTTCCAAAGAGACCAAGCTGGATATCCTTGTTACACCAATCGTTACAATCTGTGTAGGTGTTCTTCTTTCCATGGGATGTGCACCAGCGATCGGAGCAGCTGCAAGTGCAGTTGGACAGGCTATCATGTGGGCAACAGAGCTGCAGCCATTCCTGATGGGTATCCTGGTATCTGTTCTGGTAGGTGTTGCGCTGACACTTCCAATCAGTTCTGCAGCAATCTGTGCGGCATTAAGCCTTACAGGTCTTGCAGGCGGAGCAGCAGTAGCAGGCTGCTGTGCACAGATGGTTGGTTTTGCCGTAATGAGCTTTAAAGAGAACAAATGGGGCGGTCTTGTAGCCCAGGGAATCGGTACATCCATGCTGCAGATCGGAAACATTGTAAAGAATCCAAAGATCTGGATTCCACCGACACTGGCAGCAGCAGTGACCGGACCAATCGCAACCTGTATCTTCCATATGCAGATGAACGGTGCAGCAGTAGCATCCGGAATGGGAACCTGTGGTCTTGTAGGACAGATCGGTGTTTATACAGGATGGGTTGCAGATGTAGCGGCAGGAACAAAGGCAGGGATCACAGCTATGGACTGGATCGGAATGCTGTTGGTATGTTTCGTACTTCCTGCAGTCCTTACACAGCTGTTTGCAATTCCAATGAGAAAGAAAGGCTGGATCAAAGAGAATGATCTGAAGCTGGATCTGTAAGAATAAAGCGGACTGATCCTTTCCACCTTGCTCTATACATCTCAGATGGGGTGACTCCCTCTTCAAGAACGATAGTTCTAAGTGGGAGTGGGAATTTAGTCTCAGTGGTGGGTTACAATCCCCCATCTGAGATGTAGCCTCCGGCGAGATCGCAGGCGTGGTCAGTGGATAAGCGCAAAGCGCTTGACCACGCCGCGGCAAGAACGCTAGAGGCGTTCTTGAAATGGTCATGCGTATCTTCCTGCGTGATCCCAAAATTTGATACAGTGATAATGAGTGGCAGTGAAATATCATATTTCACTGCCATTTTTCATCTGATTGTCTGTTGATAAGCCATTGGTATTGTAGTATGTTTAGTATAGTGCAGTAAAGTAAAGTGCAGTATACTGCTAAAGGGGAAATATAGTGTGATGTAGGACATCATATACAGAATTAATTCGGGGATATTCAAAAGATGAAAACATGGAAGAAGATACTGATCGCAGACGGTATTCTTGCGCTTGTTCTTGTGGGCGTGTTAGGCTGGGGAGTAATGACCGTAAGAAAACAGGCATCTGAAGATAAGAAATCAGACGAGGGAATCACAACAGCTGAAACGCTGGAAGAAGATACAAAAAAGATTGAGCAGCGGGGACTTCAGGAAGCTGAAGAAGCCGCAATTGCAGAGGAAAAAGCTGAAGCAGAGCGAATTGCAGCAAGAAAGGCCGAGGCGGACCGCATAGCTGCAGAGCGAGCAGAAGCTAAGAAACAGGAAGAGGAAGCACAGGCCGCGGCTGCACAGGCAGCAGAAGAAGACGCAGCCAACAACAGAGTGCATATCTGCATGGTAGGAGATTATCTTCTCGGTACATTAGTGGATGATTTCAGTCTTTCGCCGGAAGGAGAATATGACTTTAATCCACTCTTTGAGCATGTGGCACCATATCTTGGAGCATACGATCTGAAGATCATCAATGAAGAGTCAGCTTGTGGCGGAAGAGAGTTTGGTATCTCCGGTTATCCATCCTTCAACAGCCCTCATGAGGCTCAGGATGCCATTGCCAATGCCGGCTTTAACTGCGTTACCCTGGCTACCAATCATATGCTGGATCTGGGACCGGAGCCTGTTTACAGTACATTGAATTACTGGAGAGGAAACTATCCACAGATTGCAACTGTCGGTGCCTATGATTCACAGGAGGCGTCCGATCAGATCTATTGTTTTGAGAAAAACGGATTCCGCATTGCAGTACTTAACTATACAGAAGTATCCAACGGTGGCAGCGGTGGTTACTACGGTGTCCCATATGTATTGAATATGCTGTATGAAGATGAAGTAAGAGCAGACATCCGCAGAGCAAAAGAAGTGTCAGACTATGTCATTGTTGCACCGCATTGGGGAACTGAGTATCAGCTGGCCCCGGATGACCAGCAGCGCATGTGGGCACAGATCTTTCTGGAAGAGGGAGTAGATCTTGTTCTGGGAACCCATCCGCATGTTCCGGAACCGGTGGAAGAGCTGGTCCGTGAAGATGGTCATCACATGATCTGTTATTACTCACTTGGAAACTATTGTTCCAATCAGGCACTGACTGAATCTCTGGTAGGTGCAATGGCAGATGTGACGATCAGAAAAACTCCGGAAGGCGTGATCGTGGAAGATTTCGGAGTGGTTCCGATCATCACCCATAAGCAGCGACCATTCACAACATTCCTGATGAGAGACTATAACAGTGATCTTTCCGCCCTCAGTTACAACCATACAGAAGACCCGGAATACTCTTACGAGCGCTGTGTAGATCTGGTCGTTTCCATGTACGGTGACAGATTGAGAAACTACTGGTAAGGGAAGAAGAAAGATCTATTGTGAAATCAAACATAGTTGTAACGTTGGTGTTATGAAGAATATGGCGATTTCACCAGTGCATTCTCAAACGATTTCGCAGAATAGTGAAAAAACGCTGAAAAAAAATTACACTATTGTATTATTAGAAAATAAGCCTATACTTACAGGTATAGGAATTGTCCTCGTGTTACCAGTTTTGGTGGCATGGGGGCTTTTTTTATTCAACTTCGTTCCGCATGCATCTCTTACATAGTAAGGAAGATGCTCCATAAACAGATTGTTGGAATAGAAAGAACCGTGGATACGATCACCATCTTGGCTGCAAATTCCGGCTCCATCTCATAATTGGACGCCAGAATACTAGTAGTCGCTCCTGCCGGCATGGCAGAAAGCAGAACACAGACTCCCTTCACCGGATGGCTGAGGGGAAGCACCATACAGACAAGAAGGATCAGGATCGGAAGCAGGATCAGACGGTGCAGAGAATAATTCAGAACAGTCAGATCTGCGAACTCACGGAAATCTACTCTGGAAAGAATCATACCGATGACCATCATAGACAACGCAGTATTACAGCTTCCCAGGCTGCTGATGGTGTTAGTAACAGGCACAGGAAAACGATAGCCCGTTACCATAACCAGAATTCCGATCACACAGGCGATGATGCAGGGATGGGTACACACTTTTTTCAGCGTAGCCTTCTTATCAGAAGTCCCTGAAAATGCTGCCAGCCCCTCAGACCACATCATAATTCGCATAGGGATCAGAAATACGGAAGCCAGCACCAGACCATAGCCACCAAATACACCCTCAGCCACAGGATTTCCCAGGAAGCCTGCATTGGAACAGATGGTGCCGTACTGAAGACAGGCCTTTTTGCCGGCTGGCTGTTTGCGGAAGAGAATTTTACCGTACACAACAAAGATGATCTGGACCAGAATGGACAAGAGCATCATGCTGGTAAGGTCCCTCACCATGTCCGACTGCAGATCGACCATGAAGGACTTCACGATGTTGCAGGGAAGCACCACATTCAAAACAAGTGTATTGATATTTTTCTGGCCCTGATCACTGATCAGGTTTATTTTTTTTACAAGGAATCCAACTGCCATCAGAAAGAAGAGAGTCAGCTGGAGATTCATCAGTTCCATCATATTGTTAAGCCTTTCTGTAAGTTAGTATCTCTGATTCAATGTGTTATACCCGATTCAGTGTACCACTTACAGGAAAAACGTGCTATAATAATTTATTGTACAACTCTTGTTTTTCTTATTCGAAGACCAGAGAATTAATAGAAAAGAGAGATGCTACATAGAACAAGAAAGAGAATTTCACGGAGGGAATTTTTATGCAGTCAAGAATCGATAAATGTACAGAGAGACATCAGGCAGGTTACAACTGTGCACAGGCAGTAGCATGTGCTTATGCAGATCTGGTAGGAATGGATGAAGCAACCATGTTCAAAGTAACAGAAGGTTTAGGACTTGGACAGGGTGCTATGCTGGGAACATGTGGTGCAGTTGCAGGCGCATGTGCACTGGCAGGAATGAAAAACAGCTGTGGAGATCTGCAGAATCCAAACAGCAAAGGAGCAACCTACAAACTGGTAAAAGAGATCACAGAGACTTTCAAAGCACAGAACGGATCCATCATCTGCAAAGAGCTGAAAGGTGTTGAGACAGGAAAAGTTCTTCGCACATGTCCTGAGTGCATCAAAGATGCAGCTGCACTGGCTGAGAAAGTTCTTTTTGCTGACGAGCAGTAATGACTGTTCGGTCTGGGCAGAATCAGATCTGCTACAGCAAAACCGAAAATCGGAGGAACTATAAAATATGTCACTTAGAATGATTGCCGGCCCACTGATCGGATCAGTGATCGGCTATTTCACCAACTTTATAGCAGTGAAGATGCTGTTTTACCCTAGAAAAGAGATCCGTGTTTTTGGACACAGACTCCCTTTTACCCCAGGTGCCATTCCAAAAGGAAAGGCCCGTCTGGGAAGAGCCATCGGTAAAGCGGTAGGAGAAACCCTTCTCACGAAAGAAGATATTGAGGAGAAACTGCTGGCACCGGAAGTGAGTGCAGGAATCGCATCTGCCCTTACAGAAGGATTTTCATCCTCTATTAAGATGCAGATCCGCCAGGCAGCAGGATTGACAGAGTACGACTATATCATTCAGAGAGAAAAACTCTGTGCGGTACTTACGGATCAGGTTACAGATGCCCTCTCCAAGGTAGACCTTTCCACTATAGTGGTGGAAAAAGGAATCCAGATGGTCCATGAGAATCTGACCAATCCTATGCTGATGATGTTTATCACAGATGATCTTCTGTATTCCATCTTAGGACCGATGGGACCAAAGATCCAGCAGATGATCACAGAAGAAGGCCCTGCTATGATCCGGCCAATCGTGGACGCCAAGATAAAGGAACTGGAGAATCAGCCAGTGGAAGATATGCTGAAGGGAATGGGAATGGAAGAGGCAGTTCTGCAGTCCGTTCTGTCAGCCCTGATTCAGCGAATGCTGAAAAATAGCATTTCCAGGGTGCTGGATACACTGGATATTCAGAAAACCGTTGAGACAAAGATTGATGAGATGTCTATTGATGAGCTGGAAGAGCTTGTTATGACGGTGATGAAGAAAGAGCTGAACACCATTGTAAATCTTGGTGCACTGATCGGACTGATTTTGGGACTGATCAATCTGCTTTTCTAATGTGTCCTCAGTAATCATCAACAAGGCAGTACACAAAAAATATCAACATATAGCATAATCGAAAAAGGTGCTGTCGAACTACCAAAATCTTAGTAGTTCGACAACACCTTTTTTTGCGATAGCAACGAGCCGAGCCCACGCTTGCGTGGATTTGGCGACTGCACGCGAACGAGCGAAAAGCGCAGAGCGTGTTTCGACTCGTCTACATCAGAATCTGAATCAACGCCGCATAAGCCTCCTGACTTTTCTGCTTCCAATTCTCACACACTTCCTGAGCACTTCTCTCTGTCGGAAGATGGAGAGTAATATCAACGAGAATAGCCCCGTTCTCCTTTACAATACAGTGGGCTGCGTAATCATCATCTCCCGCTTTGTAATAATCCGCGATGGTGGAGGACTCAGAGCGGAGTCGATAGGCATGCTTCTCCAGATAGTTGTTCACCTCAGTCTGGATCTCACCGGAAATCTCCTTGCGGAAGAAATGCAGTGTCTGGTTGCCATTCTCTGTCATCTTATAGTAAGTGGTATTCTTCGTGTTTTCCGCTGTGATCAGGTTGGATTCCAGCATCTCATTCAATACTTCCTGCAGATGGAAGTAAGAAGTATATTCCTTTTCCAAAAACAGTTCTGAAATCTGGGCGTTGGACAATGGAAAATTCACCTTGTCCAGCATATACAGAACGATCAGTTTATATAAAGCATAGCTGGATTCAATCATATCTCCCAGCTCCTTTCCAAAATTGTTATCGTAAATCAATATTGTATGGTCGTTTGGAAAACGGTACAGGATCCGATAAAGGATCAGGTTTTCCAAAGTCTATGAGATGGCAAAAGAGTCATCATTACAAGTATACCATATATTCAGAATCTATGCCACTCATTCACACTTGGTCTATGATGGTACATCAGCTTCTGGTGGCATCGTCAGTCTATGGCAGTACGATCAGCGTCTGGTGGCATGCTCAATTCCTGACAGTATACGCATCACCCTGCCGGCATCCCGTCTCTGCCATCTTCTGGTGCAGTCTGTTCAAAACACTTCTCTTGTATCCACTCCACAGAGGTGAGATCAGGAGGTCTTTCGGACCGTCTCCCGTTACACGATGTACCACGATATCTTCTCTTAGATGTGTAAGACAGGAAATCACAAGATCCAGATATTCTTCTTTCTCCAGAGTCTGAAAAAGTCC
>JAKSRN010000109.1 GCA_024403585.1 Lachnospiraceae bacterium
AAAGCGGTTTCCAGAATGGTTCCGGAGCCGGAGATCAGTTTCTCCTTTGCACAGAGAAGACGATAATTCTGAAGATAGAGAAGCGGTGTTGTCTGGATGGTTTTTCTGAAGCATCTCTGAGCGGTGCGGACACTGATAAATGCTGCATCGGCAATATTCTCCAGAGAGATGTTTTTCTGATAATTACTCCATATGAATTTCAGCATTGCACGAAGACGTTCCTGCTCCTGGTTGGACGCTGAGTCTGTGTTTACTGGCGGGAAGAGCTCCTGCTGGCTTGCAAGAAGCTGCCAGAAGGTCAGTAGACAGGTCTGAAGCTGTAATTCAGTGGAGTATTCATTCTCACGACAGATCTTGTGGGATTCTTCAATAAACTGAAGAATGTCCTTCTGTTTCGGATCATCTTTTTTGAACAGAAGATAGGTACGGTTTGAATGAATGATCGGACTTACGTATTTTTGATACAGAAGGGAATCGGCAGGAGCAATCAATTCCGGACGGAACAGTACGCTGTCCCACATGCCGGTTGTAAGTTCCTGTGTCACACCGGCATACTGATGCAGACTTCTGCTGTTGATAAAGAGACAGTCACCTTTATGCAGATGAAGATGGTCATTTTCAATATCGCAGATGATCTCATCGCAGTTTACAACAGTGATCTCGAATTCATCATGCCAATGCCAGTTAAAATGCTCTGTGGCATCCCAGTCAAATACATTATGATAATAATGAAAACTATATGCGTTTTCGAAGCCTACGCCCTGTTCCTTCAGGGATTCATTAGTAATAGGATTACACTGGTCTGTGGTGGTTCTGATTGTCAGATAGGGATTCATGGTATCGCTCATCCTTTCCTGCTACTTGTCTTATTATATTTTTATTTTACGTGGAAAGAAGGCTTTATTTCTATCATAAGAATTTTATGTTATTGTCGATTTGCGACAATTATAGTGCTGAAATACAAAAATACGTCAAAATAAAACCCATATACCGAAAAAGGGATATTTCGGTATATGGGTTTTTGACTTAGGATTCAATGAATTCGTTTTGTTTTACAGAAGAATATACTTCAGAATGAATAAAACAGCCAGAATATACATCAGTGGTTTGATTTTTTTGCCTTTTCCTGCAAACAGGTTGATTACGACATAAGAGATTACGCCTACAGAGATACCATCGGAAATGCTGTAGAACAGTGGCATGGAAAGAAGACACAGATAAGCAGGAATAGATTCAGTCATATCTGTAAAATCAATCTCCACAACAGCACTAATCATCAGAAAGCCTACAAAGATCAGAGCAGGAGCTGTTGCAAAACCTGGAATGGTTGTAAATACAGGCGCAAAGATCAGAGAGATCAGGAACAGGGCACCTGTAACAACAGAAGCCAGACCGGTACGTCCACCCTCAGATACACCGGAAGAACTCTCAACGAAAGTTGTTGTTGTGGAAGTTCCGAGAACCGCACCAATACTTGTAGCGACTGCGTCAGCCAGAAGTGCCTGTTTGATACGTGGCAGTTTTCCGTTTTCATCCAGCATCTTAGCCTTGTTTGCAACACCGATCAGTGTTCCTAAAGTATCGAACATATCGACGAACAGGAAGGACAGCATGATGATGATAAAGTCTACGATATTGAAATCAATTGCCTGGAAATTGAAGCACTGTCCAAATGTGCTTGCGATGGCACCAATATTGTAGCTGGAAAGTGATGGGATCAGAGAATAGAATCCTGCTTCAGGATCGACCACATAGATTCCTGTAACCTGACAAAGGATTCCAAGGATCCATGTGAGCAGGATACCGATCAGCATGGCACCTTTTACTCGTTTTACATAAAGAACAGCGATGATAAAGAGACCGATGATGGCCAGAAGAGCGCTGATGCCTGTTGTATGGAAGGACTCTCTGAAGTTTACGATTCCAACCAGAGTGGAAGCGTTGTCTGTAACAAGCCCTGAATTCTGCAGACCGATAAATGCACAGAAAAGACCGATTCCTACAGATACACCTTTTTTCAGCTGCAGAGGAATTGCATTGAAGATCGCCTCACGGACATTTGTCAGTGAAAGAACGATGAATACAAGACCCTCTACAAATACGGCGAAAAGAGCAAACTGCCAGGTATATCCCATACTTCCACAGATTGTATAAGCGAAGTAGGCATTCAGTCCCAGACCTGGTGCAAGTGCAAACGGGTAATTGGCAAAGATAGCCATACAGATACATCCGATAAAGGAAGCCAGTGCAGTAGCAGTGAGAATCGCATTCGGATCCATGCCGGATGCAGACAGGATACTAGGGTTTACGGCCAGAATGTAAGCCATGGTCATAAAGGTTGTAATACCTGCAACGAATTCGGTACGGATATTTGTGCCATTCTCTTTGAGTTTGAAAAATTTTTCCATAGATATAATTCCCCCTCGAAGAAAAATAATAAAGATACAGGTAAAATTATACACGGAAAACGCCATATTTCAATATCGCGAATGGCAGAATAGTATTATTATTGTATTCAGATGTAAAGAAGGTAGTATTCCAGAAGCGTGGTCACTGAAACAGGCACCAGATTCACCTGCTCTTTTTTTCCGTAAACAGAGTAATACAGGGCAGGAAGCTCCGGATCAGAAGTCTTACGCATGGTCAGGTATTCAGATCGGGAGTAAAAATCCTGAGGAGTCAGGACGCCTTCAGAAATCCTGCTGAGATGTTCCGGAAGAAAAGTGTCCGTTTTCAGGACGAGCGTGGACAGGCCTGTTCCCAGATATTTGCCAAATGACTCCTTTCTGGTCCAGATCCGGAAGAATTCCAGATCAGGATACGCAGAGCCATGGACGCGGTCCGCTTCATTTGGGGAAAAGACCCGTTTCATTATTTTCATAGGTGCTTTGTCGATCAGTTCAGCATCAAGACCGATTTCCTGGTCAGAAACAGCTACAGCTGCACAGGAACCGGAATGAGCAATGCTGAAACAGATCTCCGGATGTGATTGCAGATAAGGTTTCCCTGCCTGTGGCCATAACGGATCCACTTCTTCAAAAGCGAGATCGTATTGGTCTGCACAGGCATAGGGGAGAAGAAGAGCTGCATAAAGAGACAGCTTTTTATCTTTTGAAAATTTATAGGCATGGATCTTTTGTCTGCGTTCTTCAGATACATAGGAGAGCAGTGCTTCATCCAGATTAGTCCATTCAGATGATTCTGAGAATAAATAGTACAGATACATGGAAGCCTCCGCTCATGAATAGATATTTGGGTATCTAAACGAACCTGTAATTACAGCAGATCGGCAAAGAGTTTTTCCATATAGCTGGTGCAGTAGAAGAGTGTTTCAAAGAATACAAAATTCTTTGCAGTACTGTCGTACATAAACTGAAGAGTTGCAGGGAACTCATCATCTGCATCATAGAACTGTACCCATACCGGGAAGAAATCAAACAGAGGAAGGATGTAGCTTACATCTCCTTTCGGCTGTTTCTTTCCGTCCAGCTTTTCACATACAGCACAGAATTCAGGTACCTTGTCTACAAATGGAGCAAGGATCTCATTGGTGTGGAGACGAGCCACATGAGCTGCACCGATGATTCCACCGATGGTGGAAAGAGTCACCCAGGTTCCGGAAAGAGCCGGAAGCTCATCCTGATCTTTAAAATGCATCAGCATGTCAAAAATTGCCATCATAATATCATGGAGAGCCGGTTCGCCGGTAGCTTTGTTGGTTACAGCAGCAGTAGTACGATTGATCGCATAGGTTACTGTAAGAAAATTGATATAGATGTTTTCAGAATCATGTTTTAATGAAAATTTTCTGATCAGTTTTTCGTGATCGAACTCTAAAAATTCCTGTTTGGCTTTCTCGGCCATTGCTTCTTCATTTCCACACATGTCAGTATTCCTCCTGGTATAATTCAAGCCGGAGTTCCTGCGGACTTGGCGTGCGATTTTGTTCAGCTTTGCTGACATCTTCCTTGCAAAATCGCTGCACATCCTCATGGAGATCCCGGGTAGGATTCTTTTTGTTCACTTGCTTTCACAATCCTAGCATACAAATCGGCATTATTCCATAAGAAAATCCTTTTTTCTCGTCAGATGTTTCTTGCTAAACCTGGGAAACGATGCTATCATGGATAAATAAGTAAACAAATGTTTTAAAACAATTCGTTTTACCATTTCTTTTACGGACTTCTGTCCGTATTCATTACGGCAATTCGCCGGTTCAATCCATTATTTTTTACAACAGATCTTGCTTTGAAAAAGGAGGCGTATAGGTGATTAAGATTGGGGATGTCCTTGAGGGCAGATACCTGATTGAGAGAAAAGCCGGCTCTGGCGGGAGCAGCTGCGTATATGAAGGACTTCATCTTCGAACAGACAGAAAGATTGCAATCAAAGAGATCAACAGAAAACAGTTTCAGGAATCTGCAGGAAAAGGACTACAGTGCCTGAAGAATCTGAGACACCAAGGTCTTCCCATGATCTTTGATGTTCTTGAGACTGGGGAGAGTTCCCTGATCGTGATGGAATATATACCGGGTCACACGCTGCAGGAAGAACTGGAATACAGAAAACGGACAGACAGACAGTTTTCGGTGAGAGAGGTAGTACAGATTGGCATAGAGCTTGCCGGTATCCTGAAGTATCTGCATTCCTTACCTGATCCACTTCTCTATCGTGATCTGAAACCGGAAAATATCATACGCACATCAGATGGTTCCCTGGTTCTGGTGGATCTGGAGTCTATCTGCTTCAGGCGCTGGACCAGAGATCCAACTGTTTCATCCATCGGTACGACAGGATTTGCCGCTCCGGAACAATATGGGGAAGAGGGACTACAGGGAGGACAGGCAGACCTGTATTCGCTGGGGGCAGTACTTCACTGTCTTTTGACTGGAGTATCACCTGGGCAGATTCCTTTTTCCTTCAGAAAGATCACGGAGCTGAAACCGTCATTGCTGGAGGGGGATGCTGTAAAGCGGCACCAGGTCCAAAGACTGGAAGCTGTCATTGAGCGATGTGTGTCTTTCCGAGCTGCAGAGCGATTTTCAACGGCAGCAGAACTGCAGAAGGCGTTGATCAGTATAAAAGACGGAAGCTTCATAAGCAAGAAAACAGATCGTTTCCGGGTGCGTGTTATGTTGCTTGTTTTAGCAGTGCTTCTGTTCAGCGGCATTTTTCTTGAATCAGGCAGGATGATCAGAAAAATCAGAAAAGAAGGGGCAGAGTATTGTCTGACCAAGGCCAGGCATGGTCAGGAGGAGCAGCTGGATCAATGGGTGAAAGCAGCACTGCAGTTTTCTCCTGGAGATGCAGAAGCGTTCTCAGTTCTGTTGGACAGAATGCTGGCGGATGGGGCATTTTCAGTGGAAGAAGAGATCCGGGTCAGAGAATTGCTGGAGCTGACAGCAGAAGGGGAAACCCTGGAGCATGAGGCTCTTTTGCTTCAAAGTCCGTCGGAATATGTTCGGTTTGCCTTTCGAATGGGAACAGCCAGTCTGTATGAGGCAGATGGTCTTCCGGACTATGGAGCTGCCGGAGAATGGTTCCGTTTGGTTTCAGAAGAAGGAAAGGGATGGATTCCAAAAGGTGAAGAAGAAGTAAAAGAAAAAGAGGATCTGACTAAAAAAGCAGAATTGATGGAAACCATCTGTGATTACAAGGGAGACCTTCTGAAGGACACTCTTTTGGCTGAGAATCCCGTGCGATTATCGGAATACTGGAAGCTGCTTACAGAGTTTATGGGGGAAGAAGTCCCTTCCGGCAGTCTGTTTCTGACGGATCTGCTTCTGTGGCGGGAGATTACAGGCTTTCTTTCTGACTGGGCAGTGGAATTGTTTTATTCCGGTATTACCTGGGAAGAACAGGAAGAGATTGCCCGGCTGATCAAACAGCATACAGACCTGTTGCAGAAAAGACATGAGATCCGGGAGATGCCGGTGATCAAAGAACAAGTGAGGAGTCTGGCCGATGCCATTGATCTGGTAGACCGGAAAAGACAGATTCTGAAGGAACACGAAGCGAAGCGTAATGCCGATACCGGCCTGGAAGAAACAGATAAAAAAGAAAAGAAGGAGCAGGAATATGGGAGATAATTATTATGCAAGACAGCTGCTTATGCAGCAGAGAATTCATTATGCCAGTGCGATCATGGCAGCACTGCTTATACTTGCCACAGGCATTGTAGTGTTCAAGGCAATAAAGGACCGAAGGAGAAGGCGGGCGGTAACCAGTTTACTGCTTGTCGTGTTCCTTAGCCTGGGGATGGGACAGAAGAGCTACGCAGAAGCAAGCACGCATGAGAAGCAGTCCGTGGGTTGGCATGATCGAAAAGAAGTTTTGCGCGAGCAAGAAGATGCTTTGCACGAGCAAGGAGATGCTTTGCACGAGCAAGGAGATGCTTTGCACGAGCAAG
>JAKSRN010000011.1 GCA_024403585.1 Lachnospiraceae bacterium
TCTGCCTTCATTCCATACAGATGATCCTGCTTTGCCTGAAAACAGATCTTCATACCCACAAGGCAATTGTCCAGGCGAAAACCTTCCTTTCCTTCAGTATGCCGAATCTCATCTTCCACCAGATCCATTGCAGCTCCGGTCAGTTTCTCTTCTCCCTGTGTTGCAAGGAGAAGACGCAGATACCACTTGTAATCCAGACCGTTTTCACTGCCGTGCTGTTCCAGACTTTCCTCCTGAATATGGGTCAGCATGTTCAAAGACAGCTGCCAGGAAGAGGTGTCCTTGATCAGGGGGATTTTTCCCCCGCTCAGCAATTCTCGGAGATCCAGCACGCTCTCACCAAAGGCCCAGCAGAGCCGCAGCACTTCTGCAACAACGGGTTCCGCCACAGGAAGACCGATCATGGTACTGACTGTCAGAGCGGCAGCCTGCACTTCCTCCTGTTTTTCCGGATCCTGCAAAAGATAAAGATAATTGGACGCTTCTCTCACTGCCAGAAGACGGTTCAATACCAGCTTCAGATTTTCAACATCCGTAGGCTTTCTGCCTATGGCATATTCCACCTGGTACTGTACAGCCCCTGATGTGCCCTCTTTTGCAGTGGTAAAATCCGTGAAAGAATCCAGAATGTACTCTCCCAGAAGAACTTTATCCACAATGGAATTCTCTTCCTGAGGAAGAATCCCCATTCCCTGCTGCAGTTCTCTTTTCGTGACACAGTTTTCCACCATGCTGCATTGGGATACCTGTCTGCCTTTGGGAATAACCAGATTCATGATCCCAAGCTTCTGTAATCCCCTGATCAGCTCAATGGGGTTCTCATTCTCCGGTAAAACAGCCGGAGCAGTCGTTTCATCCTGCGCCTCGGAATTTTCCAGCACACAGAAAACAGCATCTGCGATCTGCCTTAGATCTGCGGCTGACAAGTCCCCGGAAGCCTCCATGGTCTCGTTGTTCCTGACCCCTTCCTTCAGATTGTCATATTCCTGCAGATCAGCTTCCACATCTATGCTCTTCCTCTGCATCTCCAGCTGTTCCCATTCAGACGAATGGACATTCATCTGTCCCTTCAGATCCTGCATGACAGAAGCCGCCTTTTTTCCGGATGCAGCCCGAAGGATCTGCTGCCTGAACAAAGCACCCTCCTGATCCGTAAGAAGGGTATAACCTGTCACTTCTCCTCTCTCCGCAGTCAGATGGGTCAGATTCGAAGGACCCAAAAGATCTCCGCTGTCTCCCAGAAGAAACTCCACCACTTCCTCTGCTTCGGTCTGCAATGCACTCAGCTTCAGCTGTTCTTTGCTGTACCCTCCGTCAATCGCCAGAATCCCGTATTTGTCCAAGAGGGTACGGTCATACCTGGAAAACAGTGAGAACATTCCCTGCTCTGCCGCACTGGCAAGAACCACTCTTCCGGCTGCTCTGCGGACAGAGAACAGACCTGCACAGATCAGGGTAAGCAAAACCCCCAGGAGCAGACTGAGATAGAGAGTGATACTGCCCTTTCTCATATAGCCATACTGTTCTGTGTGATCTTATCCAGGATCTGGCTCACTAAATCTTTTAGTCTTCCTGAAAAGATTGCAACCAGTGCAATGAGCACCACAACGATCAATATGATCTCCACAACCGCCACCGCGTCTTCTTCTCTCCAGAATGCCTGTAATTCTCCCATATTCTGTCTCCTTCCTTTGTTATGTCTGCAACTGTAAAGCGAACATTCGCATTCCGCTCTGCTTCATGCTCATGAACCCGCAGCTGCTACGCCTGAAAATCTTTTTCTTTCTCAATCACTTTTATACGCTTAAAAATGCAGGGATCATGATCATGGCAAGCACGATCATCAGCATCATCCCCATAGGCAAAAGCAGCCTCACAGAAACCTTTTCTCCTTCCTGCCTTGCCCGCCTCTGCCGGCTTTCAAAGGCCTCCATGGCTTCCTGTTCCAGAAGATGGATCAGTCCTTCCCCACCTTTGGTCATATTCTGCTCCAGCATCAGCGTCAGTCCTCTGTAAAGAGGTGTATTGCACCTGCTGCCCAGACGCCGGTAAACTTCCGCCTCAGACAGCCCGTTTTCCAACTCCCTGCAGCTGGTGAGGATCTCCTGTCCCACCAGACTCTTTTTCTTTTTCGCAAGGAACATTCCTTTTCTTCTGCTTTCTGCTTCCAGACTGGCTTTATAATCTTTCCCGATTCGGTCCAGCACCATACGCATACTTAATCCTGCGCCAAGCAGCATCTGCATCTTACTGACAAGATCCGGATATTCCTGGTCCAGCATGTCAGACCGTTTCCTTGCCTCTTCTCTCTGGGCCTGTTGTTTTACCAGTACCAATGCGCCCAGCAACAGCAAGGCCGTACCGATCATAAGGGAGCCGGATGAATCTGACCCCTGATACCAGCGGAGCTCCTGATCATCCAGAGAAGAGGGCAGGTGATAAACCGCTTCTCTTCCATCGGAATTCAGCCGTTCCGCCTCTGTCCGGATCCTCTCAGGCAGATCCCGGACAGCCTTAGAAGGAAAAACTTTTACCCTTCTCTCATAGGCCTCTGTACGATCCTGCAGACTCAGCTCTCCCTTCAGAAGAACCTCTACTCCTTCTTCAGGAATTCCGGGACCCAGTTGTCCCTCCCAGCTCAGATAGCCAGGGGCATCGGTCTGCCATTCCACATGAATGGCCGGATCGGAATAGGTGTTTTTAAGCAGGAGAGGATAACAGATCTCCATAAGAGAGGAATTCTCCCCCAGGATCTCCTGATCCAACTCCCCGCAGAAAGCGGTCAGTCTTGCTTCCGCTTCTTCTTCGCTAAGCTGGACAGAGGGGATCGAAAGAGTGATCTTCTGTTCCGGATCCTGATCCAGCTGAACCTGTAATTCCACCTTTCGTCCGGAACTTCCCTCTGTACCTTTCTCAATCTCTGTCACCGGGATCCACTCACCGGAAAATCCCCGGAACAGACAATAGATCAGTCCGGAGGCTGCTAAGAAGCCTGCCAGGATCGCTCCCTTTCCTGTGATCCGTTTCCTTCTCCACAGAAATACGGCACCAAAAGCTACCGCCAGCACCATCACAATTTCTTTCATCTCACACCTCAATCCGAACGATCTTCCGTCCCAGTGCATACGCTGCCAGATAGAAGATCAGTGCCGTCGTCATGATCATGACTCCCATCTGGTTTCCATACAGATGTTCCACGAAACCTGGAAAAGAAAAGCGCAGATAGAGGATCATGGCCGCAGGCATGAGACTCATGACCGACTGCTCATATTTTTTCGCTGTGATCAAGGTCGCGATTTCCATCTCTGTTTCCATTCTACGGTTCAGGATTCTCCAGGTATCTCCCAGCACCTTTCCCAGATTTCCGCCGGTTCGCTTTGTAATGCTGATGAGTTCACCGAAAGACTGCATCTCCTGTATGCCGGATCTGTCACCCAGCTCCATAAAAAGCTTCTCAACCGGAACCCGGTATTCCAGCTGCCGGATCAGCCTCTCCAGTTCTCTTACCAGGAGATCAGAAGACCCGTAGAGAGCTGTCATATCCCGATAGCCGGATCGCACCGCATTCTCCAGGGAATACCCGGACCGCACTGCCATATGGACAGCCGTAAGATATTCACCAAAATGCAGCCGAAGATGCTGTCTGTTTTTTTCTACTGCATCCAGATAACGGAGGACCCCGTAGACAAGGGCAACCGGGATGGCCAGTGGAACTGCCAGAAGTGACCGATAACATAGCCAGACTGCAAACAAGCCAATTCCCAAACCCATGCAGATGATGCTGCACCAGTCTCTCATCGGAAGATAATAGATCACAGGAAGCAGCTTTCTTTCTGTCTGTTTTTTCTTCATAGACTCCTCTCCCACTTTTCCCGGGATTGGAGTTCTCCGACTTTTTCCAGCTCCCCCTCCCTGTTGCGGGAGAAGATGGTCGAGATCAGGATCTCATCTCCCTCCATTCCGGTGATCTCAGCAATTTCCTGGATCTGCCGATGTCCCTCTCCTGTTCGGGACAGGTGAATGAGGATCTCTACGCCGGAAGCGATCTGCCGGCGAATAGCCGGAATGGGGATCTGCAGTCCCATGAGCACCATCATCTCCAAACGGGCGATCATATCTCTTACACTGTTGGCATGGGCACTTCCCAGACTTCCGCTGTGGCCCGTATTCAGACAGGTCAGAAAATCCGCTGCCTCGGCAGAACGCACCTCTCCGACGATGATGCGTGAAGGTCTCATTCTGAGTGCGGTTCTGATCAGATCCCGGATGGAGATTTCCTTATTCTCATCCAGATTGGCACTCCTGGCCTCCAGCTTAACCAGATTGGCGATCCCCTGGATCTGCAGTTCCGCATTATCTTCAATGGTGATGACCCTCTCCTCCTCCGGAATGTAGGATGATAGTGCATTCAGGAATGTTGTCTTTCCTGTGGAGGTTCCTCCTCCCACCAGGATGCTGTATCCTGAGCGGACCAGCCGGCGAAGATATTCTGCTGCCTCTTCCGTAATCGTTCCCCAGCGAATCATCTGCTCCATGGTAATGGGTTCCTCCGGAAAACGCCGGATCGTCATCACCGGACCATTCAGTGCGATGGGGGGAAGTACAACATTCACCCTTTCTCCGCCAGGAAGCCTGGCATCCATGATCGGCCTTTGCTCATTGGCAACACGGTTACAGAAAGCTGCAATCTGCTGGATCACATCTTCCAGCCGTTCTCTGGAGGAAAAGCACTTCTCCCAGAGACGGATCCGTCCCTGCCGTTCCACGAAAATCTGTTCATGCCCATTAACCATGATCTCCGTCACTTCCGGATCCTCCAGCAGCTCCTGGATGATATCCAGACGCCTTACTGAATAGAAGAGGCCTCTGCGCAGTTCTTCTTTTTCATATACTCCCAGCAGCCAGCTGCGATTCTCAGCCAGGATCAGTTCATCGATCAGATCCAGGATCTCTTCATCAGACAGATCGCCCGCTGTCTCCAGCTGTTCCATGAGTCTGCTTCTTAAGAGCTCCTGTTGTCTCATCCTTTCTGTCTGCATATGGTTCTTCCTTCCATTCCTTCTTCACGGATCAGTTCTCCCAGTTCCCCTTCTGCCAGTTCAGCAAAGAAATCTCTTCCTGTCCGGTTGCTTTGTCCCAGTGGAAGTTTGATCTGATGGATCCTCTCCTGTATCTCCTTTCCTGCCTTTTCACCCAGAAACCAGAGAAACTGTTCTGTTTTAGCCTGAGACAGGGGATCATTTCTGGTGGGCAGATAGATCACATCACAGGCAGCCAGAATGGTCGCCAGTCCTCTTACTGCCTCTCCCAGGTCCAGGATCAGCACCTCATAGGGAGTCTGCAGCCGGATCTTTTCAAAGAGCCTGATCCATTCCTCTGCCTGCACATCCTGCAGATCTTCCGGCGCAAGAACAGGAGGTACATACTCCAGGTTTCTGATCCTTTTAGTGATGCCTCGCATCTTACTCATCAGATCCACCCTCTTTTGCCTGCTGAAATAGATCAGGTCACTGAGTGTTCTGTCATACTCTTCCGACAGAAAATGCTCAAATCCGGCAAAGGTCTCCATATTCAGATAGAGTACCGACCTGTTTTTTGCCAGGATCTGTCCCAAAGCCAGCGCAAAAGAAGTTTTTCTGTTGCGTCCTACCGGACTGTAGATTCCTATGATCTCCAGCCCTTCCTCTATTGTGGTAAGCTCTGTCACTGCTTCCTTTTCTTCACAGAAGGCCAGTGCCTTGCGCAGCAGCTCCTCCGGTGCCTGATATTTGTAGACACAGGGAAGGTCTTTTGCCTCTGTCGCCTGATCCTCCAGCAGCAACACCGTTTTCCCGGAAGGGATCGCCCTCAGTTCTTCCGACCAGACAGAAGAAGAAACCAGCAATAATTCCGGCGGTGTTTCCAGAGCGGTACTTTTCAGGACTTCTCCCTGGGTATAAGCCTTCACATCCATGTCGACAAAAGACAGCCTCTTCGCCAGCTCCATAAAACGGAAAGCAAACTCCGAATCCGGATCATAGATTGCCAGCAGCTTTTTACCGGTCATTCAGAAAGCACCCCCTTTCCACAGCAGGACTGCCATAAAAACAGGAACTGCAAAATGCAGACTGTCCAGCCCGATACTTTTCGTCGGATAGGGAACACGAATCCCTGTTGCTTTGTAGTTGTAAACATAGTGAGCAAAAAAGCGGAATCGCCTGGACCAGGATCTGTGAACGGTTAAGATCCCGATGGATAGAATTGCGCCTGCAAGAAAAGAGCAGGCCAGTATGGACAGTGAAGCACGGATTCCAAGCATGCCGCCAAGAACGGACAGAAGCTTGATGTCACCGGCACCCATCATGCGAAAATAAAACAAGATGAATAATAAGATGATCGGAAGCAATGCACCTCCGATGAATTGCAGGAAGCTGTAGGGAAAAGGGACTAAGATGAGCATCTTGATCAGCCCTACGGCCCAGCCAAAGATCAGATAACCATTACTGATACGCCCCCGGGTCAGATCCAGGACCATTGCCCATAGGGCGTAGAGTACAACAACCCATTCCAGAACATTCATGTTTTGACTCCTCCTGACATAAGCATCCATCTTTTCTCCCTCCCTATGTCTCCACGACAGTCCGGAAGGAGAATGCTTATGCGTGTTCATATTTTGTACTGTGATTATCTCGCAGATTTGTGATAAAGTAAAATACACAGGAGGTACAATATGCGTACAAATTCCGTACAAAATTCCTACAGACTTTCCGGCAGTGATCTGAAGATCATCGCCTGCCTCTCCATGCTGCTCGATCATACTGCCTATGTATTTGAATTCTCCGGCCTGGCAGATCTGATCTGCCGTCAGATGATCGGCAGACTGGCATTCCCTATCTTTGCCTTTCTTCTTGTGGAAGGCTTTCAGCACACGCGAAATTTCAGGAAGTATTTTTCCGGGGTTTTTCTGCTGGCGGTCCTGTCAGAGCTTCCCTGTGATCTGACCATCTCCGAGAATGCAGGGCTTCTTCACGCATGGCAGAATCAGAATACCCTGTTCACCCTGAGCCTGGGACTCCTCATGCTCTGGGCAATAAAAAAAGCAGAGGAACTCCTGCAGGAGCGTTCCTCTACTCACTCAATGTTCAATATATATCAGGCACTGGTCATGCTCCCCTTTGCAGCGGCAGCCTATTTTCTCCATCTGGACTACGGCTTTTTTGGTCCCCTCTGCATCGGAGCCATGTACCTCTTCCGCTTCAGCCCTGGCATGGCTTCTTTCTGGGGCTGCACCGCGCTGAACCTGAATATGCTGTCCATGCCGGGAGCATTTTTCAGTATGATCCCCATCTCTTTATATGATGGAACCAGGGGAAAACAGAACAAATACGCGTTCTATCTCTTCTATCCCCTGCATCTATTGCTTTTATACGGTTTAAAACAGATCCTTATGCCCGGTTAAGCGGATCAAAGCTAATCAGATCTCTGACCACTTCTCCTGCAAGAATCAGACCTGCCACAGACGGAACGAAGGATATACTTCCCGGAGTCACCCTCTTGGCAGGTGCTTTTATGTTAGCGGCATCCTGCTTCTGATCGCTTGTCTGTGCACAATCCTCTGCTGATTTCAGTGCAGTTTCCTGTGCCTTCTCCTCTTCCGGACTCATCACCGGCTGCCCCTCTTCATATACACAAGGGGAAAGGGCTTTCTCTTCTGAATAGACAACCTTCAGCTTCTTGATCCCCCTCTTTTTCATCTCCTGACGCATCACCCTTGCCAGCGGGCAGACCTTGGTCTGATAGATATCAGCCACTCTAAAAGCTGTAGGATCCATCTTGTTGCCGGCACCCATGGAACAGATGATCGGCGTACCTGCATCTCTTGCCTGTTCCACCAGCGCAATCTTGCCGGACACTGTATCTATGGCATCCACCACATAATCATACTGTGTAAAATCAAACTGATCCTTGGTTTCAGGAAGATAGAAGATCGGATATACCTGTACCTGACAGTCAGGATTGATATCCCTTACCCTCTCAGCCGCAACATCTACTTTGCGTCTGCCTATATTGGAATGCAGTGCCAGGATCTGACGGTTGATATTGGAGAGGCACACCTCATCACTGTCGATGAGATCCAGCTTCCCCACGCCGCTTCTGGCCAGGGCTTCCACCACATAACCACCAACACCTCCCACACCGAAAACAGCCACTCTGGCCTTTTTCAGTTTTTCCAGGTTGTCTCTTCCGATGATGCGTTCTGTTCTGCAGAATGTACTTTCCATCATTCTACCTCACCTTCTGTTTCTTCCTCTGCCTCCAGGAGATCCTCTTCCTCAATATCCCCAGCAGCTTCCTCTACGATTTCCTCTTCCAGAAGATCCTCCTCTTCAGTATCCTCTGCAACTTCCTCTACGATCTCTTCCTCCAGAAGATCCTCTTCCTCATTTTCCTCAGCGATTTCTTCTGCTGTCTCCTCTTCCAGAAGATCCTCCTCTTCGGTCTCCCCGGCAGTTTCCTCTACTGCCTCCTCCAGAAGATCCTCCTCTTCGGTCTCCCCGGCAGTTTCCTCTACTGCCTCCTCCAGAAGATCCTCCTCGGTTTCCTCGACAGTTTCCTCAGCAGAAAGCTGCTCCACCAGCATCGGTTCATCCAGCAGCTCTTCCTCGATCTCGGTGATACTGCTGCGTCTCTTTGCAAGCTGCTCATTCATGCTTCCCGTACGATAGCCCTGCAGATCCATCGTTACATAAGAAAAGCCCAGCATACTGAACAGTGCATTCACCTCTTCCCTCATAAAGAACAGTTTCTCCATCTCATTCGGATGCACTTCAATACGTGCCATCTTATCATGCATGCGGACACGCATCTCTTTGATGCCTCGCTCCCACAGGAACTGCTCCGCCTGATCCACCATGATCAGTTTCTCACGGGTGATCGCCTCACCATACACGAATCGGGATGCCAGACACGCATAGGATGGTTTAGACCAGGTATTGAGCCCGAAATAGCGAGACAGCTCACGGATCTCCGCTTTGGTCAGATCCGCATCTCTCAAAGGACTCTTAATGTCCAGCTCCTCGATTGCTCTCATTCCCGGACGGTAATCGCCCATATCATCCATATTGGAGCCTTCCACAACATAGGCAAGACCATTCTGCTCTGCAGCCTCAAGAAATGCACTGAAAAGAGCCTTCTTGCAATGATAACAGCGGTCCACAGGATTCTCACAGAAGTTTGGGATATCTGTTTCCCTCACATTAACGATTATCTGCGGGATCTCCAGATCCTTGCAGAAGATCCTTGCTGCCCCGGATTCTCTTCCCGGAATAAAGATGGACTCTGCAGAAACAGCAACTGCCTTATCTCCCAACACCTGTCTTGCTACATATAGGAGCATAGTGGAATCCACACCTCCTGAAAATGCTACTGCCACAGACCCCATCTCACGAAGGACATGCTTCAATGCCCCCAGTTTTGTACGAAGCTCCAGCGGAAGATCATTCCCCTCCAGTTTTGTATTATTTTTTGATTTTCGAAGCGCTGCTGCTACTTTCTTCCAGGCAGCTCCTGCCTGCAGATCAGCTTCTCTGTCACTTCTTTTTAAAGATGTTTTACTCATATCACTCACCCTTCCTCAAACGGAAAGTATCAAAAGCAAAAATCGAAGGGAAATAGTAACTATTCCCCTTCGTTTTATCAGTTATTTCCTAATTCAGTAAAGCTCCCCCAGCGCTTACAGTACCGTATTAAAACGGAAGATTGCTGCACCGTATGGAGGCAGATCATATGCGAAGGAGTATGGCTGATTGTCGCATGGACTCTCCACTGCCTTGTAAACTTTTTTCGCAACGTGGTCTCCGCCGTATTTCTCGCACTTGCTGTCAAGGACAAGTCTGCAGGTTGCACCTACAGGAAGTCCTACACGATAGTCCGGACGTGCCATCGGTGTGAAGTTGATCACAAAGAGCAGGTGGTTTTTACCACTCTCATCCCAGCGTACAAAGCTGTAGATACTGCGGTCATTGTCATCAGCGTTGATCCAGCTGAAGGCACTTGTATCATCCTCACGGGTATAGAGTGCCGGA
Organism: Lachnospiraceae bacterium; assembly: GCA_024403585.1. Taxonomy (GTDB): domain Bacteria; phylum Bacillota; class Clostridia; order Lachnospirales; family Lachnospiraceae; genus JAKSRN01. Next base: position 10,065 of record JAKSRN010000011.1, read on the forward strand.
TATTTTTTGTAAACGGTCTGCAGATCACGAACATACGCCTGCAGATCGCGGTGATCTTTCTCCTGCAGCAGGAACCAGTCGATCTCTCTCTCCTCACTCCACTCACGGTACTGTCCGATGTCCTGTCCCATGAAAAGAAGTTTTTTACCCTGATGGCCCAGCATATAGGTATAGCCGGCTTTCAGGTTTTCAAATTTATCGATTCCAAGACCAGGCATCTTGCTGATCATGGAGCATTTCAGATGTACAACCTCATCGTGGGACAGTACCAGAACAAACTTCTCCGAGTTTGCATAACTGGTGGAGAATGTCATCTTATGATGGTTGAATTTACGGAAGTATGGATCCAGTTTCATGTACTCCAGGAAGTCATGCATCCAGCCCATGTTCCACTTAAAGGTAAAGCCAAGGCCGCCAATTGCCACATCGCCTGTCAGTTTTGGCCATGCAGTTGCCTCCTCGGCGATCATCATGGTTCCGTGGTTTCTTCCTGTAACCAGTGTATTCAGATGTTTCAGGAATTCCATAGCCTCCAGGTTCTCTGCGCCGCCATAGATGTTCGGAACCCACTGACCATCCTCTTTACCATAGTTCAGATAGAGCATGGAGGATACTGCATCTACACGCAGTCCATCCAGATGATACTTCTCTACCCAGTAGAGAGCATTGGCAAGAAGGAAGTTCTTAACCTCAGGACGTCCGAAGTTGAAGATCTTGGTACCCCAGTCAGGGTTCTCGCCCTGTCTTGGATCCCTGTGCTCGTACTCCGGATCGCCGTCAAAGTTGGCAAGACCAAACTCATCTTTCGGGAAGTGAGCAGGTACCCAGTCAAGGATGACACCGATATTATGCTGGTGCATATAGTCAATGAAATACTGGAAATCCTGCGGAGTTCCGTAACGGCTGGTCGGTGCATAGTAGCAGCCTACCTGATAGCCCCAGGATGCATCCAGCGGATGCTCTGCGATACCGATCAGCTCAACATGGGTATAACCAATATCTTTCACATACTCAGCCAGTGCATGTGCCAGCTGGCGGTAGTTGTAAAAGCCTTCCGGATTCTCATCGGTTGCTGCATGTTTCATCCAGGAACCTGCATGTACCTCATAGATGGAGACAGGAACAGAATGGATATCTGTTTTTGCACGCTTGTTCATCCAGCGTGTATCTCTCCATTTGAATTTGTCAATATCAGCAATACGGGAAGCATTGCCCGGTCTTTTCTCTGCGGCAAATGCATATGGATCCGCTTTGTAGATCTTATCGCCATTTCTTCCGATGATGAAGAACTTGTAAAGCTGTCCCAGCATAGCACCACTGACAAAAGCCTCCCAGACTCCAATCTCAGCGACCTTTTTCAGCGGATTCACTTCCGGATTCCATCCGTTAAATTCACCCACAACGCTGACAGCCTGCGCATTCGGAGCCCACACGGTAAACCAGCAGCCGTCCTGTCCCTTTACGGTATCCAGATGAGCACCCATCTTATTGTAGATATCATAATGAACTGCATGATCGAACAGATACTGATCAAGATCCGTAAATCTTGGCTGATCCTCTGCCGGTGCTTTTGCTTCAGCAGCTTTTTTCTTTGTTGCAGGTTTCTTTGCTGCAGTCTTTTTTGCCGCAGTTTTTTTAGCAGCAGGTTTTTTAGCAGCAGCTTTCACTGTTGTTTCCTTAGCGGTTTCTGTTACAGCATCCTTTTTTCTTGCCATAGTACACCTCGTAATTCGAATACCTTCACTACCCAATACATAATCCGAAGCACTTCATAGCATTCTCTCTTGTGATCCGGATGACCTCTTCTGCATCCACACCCTTGATGCGGCCGATCTCAGCAGCCACATACGGAAGATACAAAGAGCTGTTTCTTTTTCCTCTATATGGTTCCGGTGCCAGGTACGGACAATCTGTCTCCAGCACCAGCTGTTCCAGTGGTGCATAGTCCACCACTGCTTTCAGTTTTTTAGCATTTTTGAAAGTCACAACACCGCCGATTCCGATATACATACCCATATCCAGGTATTTTGCTGCCAGTTCCTTAGAATAGGAAAAGCAGTGCACGATTCCTCCGATCTCTCCCAGGTTGTTTCTCTGGGAAACAAGGAGTGTATCCTCCGCAGCATCTCTGCTGTGAATGATGACCGGAAGTTTTTCCTCTCTGGCCAGAGCCAGCTGTCTCTCGAACCAGTAAATCTGTGTCTCGCGACTCTCAACATTCCAGTGGTAATCCAGACCGATCTCGCCTACTGCCACAGCCTTTTCTGTTCTGCAAAGCTGACGGATTCTCTCAAACACTTCCTCATCCATCTCACCTACACTGTCCGGGTGGAGGCCATAGGCTCCATATACATGGGAGAAGCGTTTTGTTAATGCCTCTGTGGAAGAAAGACTGGCTTTGTCAGAGCAGGCGTTCACCACTGTATCAATACCGCCGGCAGGAAGAGAAGCTACAAGCTCCTCTCTGTCTGCGTCAAATGCCTCATCATCATAATGTGCATGTGTTTCAAATATCATATGTTCCATGATCCGTTCCTTTATTCCAAGGATCAGCAGATCTCTGCTCCGGATGGCATAGGTCTCTCCGGAGTCATCAGAGACAGATTGCCTTCTGCATCCTCAGCACACAGAATCATACCTTCTGACAGCATGCCTGCCAGTTTTGCAGGTTTCAGGTTGATCAGAACCATAACCTTTTTACCCTTCATCTCCTCTGGGCTGTAAGCAGCCTTGATACCGGAAACTACCTGGATGGTACGGTCACCGACTTTTACCTGAGAGCAAAGCAGTTTTTTGGATTTTTTCACTGCCTCGCAGGAGATGATCTCACCTACAGCAAACTGCATCTTGCCGAAATCCTCGAAAGAGATCTCCTCTTTCAGTTCAACGTGGATGTCCTCTGCTGCCTCTTCCTCTGCAGGAGCTTCCTCTACAATACCTGCTGCAGCTTTCTGCTCTGCCTGAAGTTTCTCAACCTCAACCATAACATCTTCCATCTTCAGTCTTGCGAAGAGGATCTCAGGGGTATCTGTTACCTTATTGCCGGATGGATACAGACCAAACTGGTCCATTACCTCGTAATCACGTTTCTCTGTATTCAGCTGTTTCAGGATACGCTCTGTTGTCTCAGGCATAAAGGACTCCAGAATAGAAGCACCGATGGTGATTGCCTCAACCAGATTGTAAAGTACAGTAGACAGACGATCCTGCTGTGCCTCATCCTTAGCCAGTGCCCATGGCATGGTCTCATCGATATATTTATTGCAGCGTTTGAAGAGGTTGAAGATCTCTGTAAGAGAATCAGCTACACGCAGCTTATCCATCTTCTCAGCTACTTTCACGATTGTTCCTGTAACAACTGCTTTCAGATCCTCATCCATAGTATCTGTCACACCCTTGTCAGCGATCACGCCGCCAAAGTATTTGTTGGACATGGAGATGGTTCTGTTCACCAGGTTACCAAGAGTATTTGCCAGCTCAGAGTTCAGACGCTCAACCAGCAGCTCCCATGTGATAACACCATCGTTCTCGAATGGCATCTCATGCAGTACGAAGTAACGAACAGCATCTACACCGAAGAGTTTTACAAGATCATCTGCGTAGATCACATTTCCCTTGGACTTGGACATCTTGCCATCACCCTGCAGCAGCCATGGATGACCAAATACCTGTTTTGGAAGCGGAACATCCAGTGCCATCAGGAAGATTGGCCAGTAGATTGTATGGAAACGGATGATGTCCTTACCGATCAGGTGCAGATCTGCAGGCCACATCTTCTGGAACAGCTCTGTTCCTACGCCGCCACAGTCATAACCGATACCGGTGATATAGTTTGTAAGGGCATCCAGCCATACGTATGTAACGTGTTTTGGATCAAAGCTTACAGGAATTCCCCATGTGAAGGAAGTTCTGGATACACACAGATCCTGAAGACCAGGCAGAAGGAAGTTGTTCATCATCTCATTCTTTCTGGATACAGGCTGAATGAACTCAGGATGTGTATTGATATGCTCGATCAGTCTGTCTGCGTATTTGCTCATCTTGAAGAAGTATGCTTCCTCTTTCGCCGGTGTACATGGACGTCCGCAGTCCGGACATTTTCCGTCTACCAGCTGTGACTCTGTGAAGAAAGACTCACATGGAGTACAGTACATACCCTCATAGTATCCTTTATAAATATCGCCCTGCTCATACAGTTTTTTGAAGATCTTCTGTACTTCTCTCTCATGATAATCATCGGTTGTACGGATGAATTTATCATAAGAAGTATTCATGAGATCCCAGATCTCTTTGATCTGTCCTGCAACATCATCTACGAACTCTTTTGGTGTAACACCTTTCTCCTGAGCCTTCAGCTCGATTTTCTGACCGTGCTCATCAGTTCCGGTCTGGAAGAAAACATCATAGCCCTGCTCTCTGTGGAATCTGGCAATAGCGTCTGCAAGTACGATCTCATAGGTATTGCCGATATGAGGCTTACCTGATGTATAAGCGATCGCTGTAGTCATATAATAGCGTTTTCTGATTTTTTCCATAGTATATAATTCTCCTATTCCGTCCCCGAATGGAAGGGACTTTTTCAGGTCTGTGTAATCTAAGGGCACAGAACCTCATAATGGTTCTATCATAACATGTAGATGAGGGAATGACAATATGACTGGGAGCCATTTTCTTCGGCCTGCATGTTTCTGTCTCAGGTCGGTTTCCGCTTATTTTTAGTTAACAAATGCAAAAAACTGCTAATTTCTCAATAAATATTGCCTTTCTTAGGCACTTTTCTATTGTATAGTGGAAAAGTTTCTGCTATACTAATCGCCGTTAGTTCTAAGTGGAAAAAACCTGTCTGTATGGAAGGATCGGCCTTCCTTATATATATGGAAAGAGCAGGCATTTTTCCACGTTGTATATCATCTAGAAAGGGGTATTAGTATGATTGAAATCATTACCAACGTCAACAATGCGATCAATGGGGTCGTATGGGGATGGCCTGCACTGATCCTTCTTGGATTCGTAGGCGTGCTGATGACATGTCTGACCAAGTTCTTCCAGGTCAGCCACTTCCGTCATTGGCTGAAAAACACCATCGGAGCAATCTTTGGTGACAAACACGTAACTAAACATACTGAGGATAAGACAATCTCTCAGTTCCAGTCCCTGTGTACAGCACTTGCTGCAACAGTAGGTACAGGTAACATCGTAGGTGTTGCCGGTGCGATCGCAACAGGTGGTCCTGGTGCAGTATTCTGGATGTGGCTGATCGCATTCTTCGGAATGATGACCAACTACTCTGAGAACGTTCTTGGTATCCTCTACCGTCGTAAAGGAAAAGACGGCGAGTGGCACGGCGGTGCAATGTACTACCTGAAAAATGGTCTGGGTGCTAAACCTGGATGTAAACAGATCGGTACTGTACTTGCGATTCTCTTCTCTCTGTTCTGTCTTCTTGCTTCCTTCGGTATTGGTAACATGAGCCAGGTTAACTCCATGGTAGCAAACGTTAACACCGCATTCGGTATCCCAACACTGGGAACAGGTATCTTCCTTGTTATCGCTGTTGGTCTTGTTATTCTTGGTGGTCTGAAACGTATCGCTTCCACAACAGAGAAGATCGTTCCTTTCATGGTTATCCTTTACCTGATCGGAACACTTGTTATTATCGTAATGCACATCACAGCAATCCCAGCTGTATTCGTAGCAATCTTCAAAGGTGCTTTCGCACTGAAATCCGTAGGCGGCGGTATCGTTGGTTCCGGAATCGCACTTGCTATGAAGATGGGATTCAAACGTGGTGTATTCTCCAACGAGGCTGGTCTTGGTTCTTCTGTAATGGTACACTCCAGCTCCAACGTTAAAGAGCCCGTTCGCCAGGGTATGTGGGGTATCTTCGAGGTATTCGCTGATACAATCATCGTATGTACACTGACAGCTCTTACAATTCTTTCTTCCGGCGCTATCGATCTGGAGACAGGTCTTATGACAGCAGCTGCTGAGGAGATCGGATCCAGCTCCCTGATGAGCTACTCCTTCGCTCAGACATTCGGAAAAGCAGGAAGCGCTTTCATCGCACTTGCAATCCTTCTGTTCGCTTACTCTACAGTACTTGGATGGAGCCACTACGGTGCAACAGCTTGCAGCTACCTCTTCGGAGAGAAAGCAATCCTTCCATACCGTGTGATCTTCGTAGTGATCGTTCTTGCCGGTTCCGTAATGGAGGCACAGCTGGCATGGGATATCTCTGATACCTTCAACGGTCTGATGATGATCCCGAACTTAATCGGTGTTCTTGTGCTTTCACCAATCGTTATGAAATGTACCAAGAACTACGTTGACAGAAACCTGCACGGAAAGAAAGTAAAACCTATGCTTTCCATGTATGAGGACATTCAGGAGATCCAGGAACGTGACCTGAACGAGTCTCACGAGGGTTAATGAAAACGGGCTGAACAATCATTCAGTATTTACAGACAGCAGGAGATTCTTAGGAATCACCTGCTGTTTTTTTTGCATTCTTGACTATAGGGTACATCGATATAATCGATTAATATCAATAACGATAATCATTACTATTTTTATTGACAATTCTATATCAATATGCTATTATGATTACAGAAACAGAAAACAGGTAATGTTCGAAAGGAGAACAACGGTGGTAAGAAAATTCAGCCGCCAGAGAGAATCCATTAAGCGAAACCTGCTGGAGCGCAGGGACCATCCTACTGCTGATATGGTCTTCGCTGATATTCGAAAAGAGTATCCAAATGTCAGTCTTGGAACCGTTTACCGCAATCTGTCACTGCTTGCTGACGAAGGTGAGATTCTGAAATTAAAATCCCTGAACGGGGCAGATCATTTTGACGGTAACAAAACTCCGCACCATCACTTTATCTGTAAACACTGTGGTGGTATCCAGGATGTGTTCCTTCCTGATCCGGATTCTTCATTTATTCCGACAGAGCTTGCAGAACAGATTCAGGGAACCGTCACAGAATGTACAATCACCTTCTCAGGGATCTGTAAAAGCTGTGATAACGGACACCTTAGTTGACATTATGTATTCTGTCTGATAACATTAATAACAGGAATGATTCTTATTATTGTAGAATCGCGACACCTGCTAACGTGAAGAAGTCCTTCACAGTCAAAAATCTATAATGAAAGGAAACAAAAGCTATGAAAAAATTTGTATGTAAAGTATGTGGCTACATCTACGAGGGCGAGGCATTACCAGCAGATTTCAGATGTCCAACATGTAACGCTGCTGCAAAAGCATTTAATGAGGTAGAGGGTGAGCTTACTCTGGCAGCTGAGCACGAGTATGGTGTATACGCAAAAACAATCAAAAACAACGATGACATTCCTGCAGAGGACAAACAGTATCTGTTCGATCAGCTGAAAGCTAACTTCCAGGGTGAGTGCTCTGAGGTTGGTATGTACCTGTGCATGGCTCGTATCGCTCATCGTGAGGGATATCCAGAGATCGGTCTGTACTGGGAGAAAGCAGCTTACGAAGAGGCTGAGCATGCAGCTAAATTCGCAGAGCTTCTTGGCGAGGACCTTGAGCCTAACATGAAAGCTACAACAAAAGACAACCTCAAGTGGAGAGTTGACTGTGAGTTCGGTGCTACAGCAGGAAAAACTGAACTGGCTGCATGTGCTAAAAAATACGGTCTGGACGCAATCCATGATACCGTGCATGAGAT
>JAKSRN010000110.1 GCA_024403585.1 Lachnospiraceae bacterium
TCCATGTTTTCCTGCTCCATATCATATTCTTTGTCTAAAAAATCCTTGTACTCTTTATTCATATCTGTAATCTCCTTTCGAGTAGTGGTTGCTTTCTATGGTTCTTAAGTTTAGGCGGAGATTGTGTTTAAATATTGGAAAAAGTGTGAAGAAAGTGTGGTTGTTCTGCGAAGAAAAGTTCACAGATTTCCAATGCGAGCTATACCAGAAATGATGGAAATGCTCGGATGATCAGAATGCTCGGATGATCAAAAGGTTCGGATGATCAGCTGGCTTTTCAAATGTTCCGGCATGCAGTATAATGGATGGAACACGCAAAACATCTCAGGAGAATTAAAAGATGAACTACAGAGAGAAACAAAAGAAAGATCCGGCAGAAAAAAAACTCCGGAAGCTTTCTGTCTATAGAAAAAAATATCCGGACCGGCTGCCGGAAGGACTTACAGAAATCCTTGACTGGGAGGAGGCTGTTGAGAACGAGATCGGACAGCTGCAGGAGACGGGAAGTCTGCTTCCGAATCCGGGCGAGGAGCTTTTCATGACCGGATGGATCGGTGGGGCAGGGACACTTATAGTAGCTGACTGGAAAAAAGAGCAGCTGTGCACCAGATTTCCGGCAGCATTTGTCCGCACTGCCAGAGACAGGGAGGTATTCACTAATTTTTCGATGGAAGCGCAATATGAATATCAACCTCCGTCAACATTCGCCACTTTCGCCATGTCTCCGGCCCCATATGTTAAGGCAGGGGCAAGCTGGATCGCGCCGGTTGGAGAAGGTGGACTTATGAAAGCCTTATACAGATTAGGCAAGGAAAGTGGACTGGGTTTCCGGGTTCAGGCAAGAGAGGTGCCGGTTCGCCAGATCACCATTGAGTTCAGTGAGTTTTTCCTCCTTCATCCATGGGAAATGCTGACGGGCAACGGTTTTCTCTTTACAGCAGATCATAATGCTGACATCCTGAAAAAACTGGAGTCGGATGGCATCCCGTTTAAAAAGATCGGCTTCATTACAAAAGAGAAGCAGAAACTGATCTGTCACGGGGAGGAACAGAGTAATATCAACCGGCCGGAACCGGATGGAATCCTGACACTTCTGCTGGAGGATACTGAGAGATGAGTACAAAACTCGATGAATATTATAATAAGTTCAATGAAGAAAAAAGACTGAATTCCAGACACGGCCAGGTGGAGTACCAGGTAACCATGAGCTATATCCACAGATACCTGAAACCAGGGGATCGGATCCTGGATGTGGGTGCTGCCACAGGCAGATACAGTATTCCGCTGTTTGAAGATGGATATGATGTTACGGCAGTGGAGCCGGTCCAGCATAATCTGGGAAGATTAAAGGCAAAGAAACCGGAACTGCCTGCCTTCAAGGGAGATGCCAGAAAGCTGAAGCGTTTTGCCGATGCATCCTTTGATCTGGTCCTGCTTTTCGGCCCCATGTACCATCTGATCGATGATGGGGATAAGCTGCAGGCTCTGAAGGAAGCTCAGCGAGTGACAAAAAAAGGCGGACTTATTATGGTTGCCTATATTATGAATGAATACAGTATCCTTACCTACGGTTTCAGAGAACAGCATATCCTGGAGATCCAGGAGCAGGGAAAGATCGATGCTTCCTGGAGGGTTCGTCCGGATGAGGAAGATCTTTATGACTATGTCCGTCTGGAGGATATTGCAGAACTGAATGCGGGTGCAGCGCTGGAGAGGGTGTGTATCTTTTCGCCTGACGGACCGGCAAATCATATGAGAAGAGAGCTGAACCGACTTACGGAAGAGGAATTTTCAGCATTTATTGCTTATCAGAAGAGTGTTGCAGAGCGTCCGGACCTCTTGGGAGCCGGTGGTCATATTGTAGATATTTTAAGAAAAATATAGTGTAAAAACTGTCAGGGGTAGCGTGAGAAAACACGATACCCCTGATTTGTTGTCTATAATGTCACGAAAAACATAGTTTCGTAATGTGCGTGCACGAACACACACATTATACAGGTTGCACAATTATTTTGTTGAGAATATGCATTGATTTGTAAACAATGTATAGGAAAAATGACAAAAAACTTGTAATTATCAGGCAAATCGGATAGAATAAATACAAATGTGTAGCATGAGTATATTCTATTTTAAATCTTTGAAGGAGGCGAAGAAAGTATGTTAGATCAGTCTTATTACACAAAGACAGATGAGATCATTGCTGTGTACGGTAAAAAACCAGCATCTCTGATTCCGATCATGCAGGACATTCAGGGGGTTTATCGTTACCTTCCTGGCGAGCTGCTTACTTATGTAGCAGAGCAGATCGGAATTACCGAAGCAAAAGCATACAGTGTTGCCACATTCTATGAGAACTTCTCCTTTGAGCCAAAAGGAAAATATGTAATCAAAGTATGTGACGGAACTGCATGTCATGTAAGAAAATCAGCTCCTATCCTGGACACATTTACAAAAGAGCTCGGACTTAGCAAAAAGAAACACACAACAGATGATATGATGTTCACCGTTGAAACCGTATCCTGCCTTGGTGCATGTGGTCTTGCACCTACAGTAATGGTTAACGAGGATGTACATCCAAAGATGACTCCTGAGAAAGCTCAGGAACTGATCAAAGAATTGCGGGGGTAACAGCGTATGATTAATAATAGAGAAGAATTAAAAGCTGCTGTTGCAAGTGCAAAAGAGCAGATCAAAGAGTATGACGTCAGAATTCTTGTCTGTTCCGGTACAGGATGTATCGCATCCGGTTCTGAGAAGGTTTACGAGGAATTTGTTAAAATTGTAGGCGAGACACCAGGTGTTACACTGACATTTGAGCCTCATGACAGTGATGAGAAGAAGCTCGGTGTTAAGAAAACAGGATGTCAGGGTGTCTGCGAACTTGGACCTCTGGTTCGTATCCAGAAGGGTGATCAGGTAATTCAGTATACAAAAGTACAGATTGCTGATTGCCAGAAAATCTTTGAGTCTACCGTACTGGGAGACGAGGTAATCGAGGCTCTGCTTTACAAACAGAACGGTATCTCTTATAAAGCACCGGATGAGATTCCATTCATCGCAAAACAGACACGTATCGTTCTTGAGAACTGTGGAAAATATGATGCAGAGTCCTTTGACGAGTATCTGGCAGGCGGCGGATTCTCCGCTCTGCAGAAAGCTCTCTTTGAGATGACTCCTGCTGACGTTGTTGATGAGATCGACAAATCCGGACTTCGTGGACGTGGAGGCGGCGGCTTCCCAACAGGAAGAAAGTGGAAACAGGTTGCTCGTCAGAAAGAGACAACACGCTACGTCGTATGTAATGGTGACGAGGGTGACCCAGGTGCATTCATGGATGGTTCCGTAATGGAAGGTGATCCATACAAACTGATCGAGGGTATGATGATCGCAGGTTACGCTTGCGGCGCTGAGAACGGATATATCTACGTTCGTGCTGAGTACCCAATGTCTGTAGCAAGACTTCGCCATGCAATCGCTGAGCTGGAGTCCAGAAATATGCTGGGTGAGAACATTCTCGGAACAGGCTTCAACTTCTACATGCACATTAACCGTGGTGCAGGTGCTTTCGTTTGTGGTGAGGGTTCTGCTCTTACAGCTTCTATCGAAGGTAACCGTGGTATGCCACGAGTAAAACCTCCTCGTACAGTTGAGAAAGGTCTTTGGGAGAAACCAACCGTTCTTAACAACGTTGAGACATATGCAAACGTTCCTAAGATCATCCTTCAGGGATCTGACTGGTTCCGTTCCATCGGTACAGAGTCATCCTCTGGATGTAAGACATTCTCTCTGACCGGTTCTATCCAGAACACAGGTCTGATCGAGGTTCCAATGGGAACAACTCTCCGTGAGATCATCTTTGATATCGGTGGCGGCCTGAAAGACGGCGGTACCTTCAAAGCTGTTCAGACCGGTGGACCTTCAGGCGGATGTCTGACAGAGTCTGAGCTGGATGTTCCTCTTGATTTCGAGACCGTTAAGAAATACGGTACAATCATCGGATCCGGTGGTCTGGTAGTAATGGATGATAACACCTGTATGGTAGAGGTTGCTCGTTTCTTCATGAGCTTCACACAGCGTGAGTCTTGCGGAAAATGCGTTCCATGTCGTGAAGGTACCAAACGTATGCTCGAGATCATGGAGAAGATCGTAGCTGGTAAAGGCGAGCTTGAGGATATCGATCGTCTGCAGGAGCTGGCAACAATGATCAAGTCCACAGCACTTTGCGGTCTTGGAAAATCTGCTCCACTTCCTGTTCTGTCTACAATCAGAATGTTCCGTGACGAGTATGTTGAGCATATCGTAGATCATAAGTGTCGTGCTAAAGTCTGCGAGGCTATGAAGAAATACGTGATCAACCCGGATGAGTGCCGTGGATGTAGCAAGTGTGCTAAGAACTGTCCTGTTGGCGCAATCTCTGGTGTTGTTAAGAAACCATTCACCATTGATCCTAGTGTATGTATCCATTGTGGCGCATGTAAAGAGAATTGTGCCTTTGATGCTATTTACATTGAAGACTAAGGAGGTGGCGATATGGCTATTATGACAATTGATGGTAGACCGTATGAGTTTACCAATGAGAAAAATGTACTGGCAGTAATCCGTAAAGCCCACATCGATGTTCCAACTCTGTGCTATAAACCTGAGCTGTCTACATTCGGTGACTGCCGTTTATGTAATGTTGAGGATGACAGAGGACGTATGTTCGCATCCTGCTCTGAGGAGCCAAGAGATGGTATGGTAATCTTTACCAATACTGAGCGCCTCAGAAAATACAGAAAGATGATCATTGAGCTCCTTCTGGCTGCTCATAACAGAGACTGTACAACATGTGAGGAGTCCGGAAGCTGTACTCTGCAGGCTCTGGCAAGAAGATATGGTGTAAGAGAAGTTCGTTTCCAGAACTACAAAGAGCCTCTTCCACTTGACTTCTCTTCTCCATCCATCGTACGTGACCCTAACAAATGTATCCTTTGCGGAAACTGTGTTCGTGTCTGTTCCGAGCTTCAGGGTCTTGGCGTTCTTGGATATGTTAACCGTGGCTCTGAGTCTACAATCTCTCCTGCATTTGACAAACAGATCGCAGAGACTGATTGTGTAAACTGTGGTCAGTGTCGTGTATTCTGTCCTACAGCTGCAATCTCTATCAAACACAACCGTGATGACGTATGGTCTGCAATTGCAGATCCTAACGTACGTGTTGTTGCTCAGGTTGCACCTGCAGTACGTGTTGCAGTTGGTAACGAGTTTGGTATCAAAAACGGCAAATCCGTTATGGGCAAACTGGTAGCAGCTATGCACCGTATGGGATTTGATGAGGTTTATGATACAACTGTATCTGCTGACGTTACAATCTTTGAGGAGACAGCTGAGTTCCTGAACCGTGTACAGAATGGTGGAAAACTTCCACTTCTGACATCCTGCTGTCCTGCATGGGTTAAATTCGTAGGCGATCAGTTCCCTGCTTACACAGAGAATGTATCTACATGCCGTTCTCCACAGGGAATGCTTTCTGCAATGATCAAAGATTATTACAAAGCTGACGAGAAGAAGACAGTTGTTGTTTCTGTAATGCCATGTACAGCTAAGAAGATGGAGGCAATTCGTCCTAACAGCTTTACTGACGGTGTTCAGGATACAGATTTCGTTCTGACTACAACTGAGATCTGCCAGATGATCAAAGTTTCCGGTATTGACTTCAACAGACTTGAGAAAGAGTCCTGTGATGTTCCATTCGGATTCGGATCCGGCGGCGGTGTTATCTTTGGTGTATCCGGTGGTGTAACAGAGGCTGTTATCCGTCACCTGGTTAAAGATGCTGATGCAACTACACTTGAGAAGATCGCTAATTCTGGTGTTCGTTCTTCTAAAGGCAATGAGTTCATCCGTGAGTTCACTGTTCCTTATAACGGAATCGATGTTAAGATCTGCGTAGCTTCCGGTCTTGCTAATGCACGCAAGGTTATGGATGCTGTTCAGAGCGGTGAGAAAGAGTATCATCTCATCGAGGTTATGGCATGCCGTCGTGGATGTATCAACGGTGGTGGACAGCCATACCTTGACAACGTTACATCTGTAGATGACAGAACTGATGGAATCTACGCTGCAGACAAACTGTCTATCGTTAAGAACTGTGATACCAACCCAATGGTAACATCTCTGTACGATGGAATGCTGAAAGATCATGAGAAAGCACATCACCTGCTTCACAATGCATTCTTTGCAGCAAAATAATCAGACAGTATAAAATTGCATTAATAGGAATCTCTGGTTCCTGATATGGGCCGGGTGAGACTGATGTCTCACCCGGTCTTTTT
>JAKSRN010000111.1 GCA_024403585.1 Lachnospiraceae bacterium
TTTTACTATACTGTGGCTGTTTTGTTATGCTTTTGAATCGGGATTCAATTAGAACAGACCTGTGATCTTTCCGTTCTCATCAACGTCGATCTTCTCAGCTGCTGGAACTTTTGGAAGACCTGGCATTGTCATGATCTCACCTGTCAGAGCTACGATGAAGCCTGCACCTGCGGAGATCTTCAGGTTACGTACGGTTACCTCAAATCCTGTTGGAGCACCCAGTTTAGTCTGATCATCTGTCAGAGAGTACTGAGTTTTAGCCATACAGATTGGGCACTTGTCAAATCCGAGTGCTGTAAGCTCTTTAGCCTGTTTAGCTGCGTTAGCTGTAAGAACAACTCTGTCAGCGCCGTAGATCTTCTGAGCGATTGCATTCAGTTTATCCTCGATTGTTCCCTCAAGCTCATAAGAGAATGTGAAATCGTTAGGCTGCTCGCAAAGACGTACAACTTCCTCTGCCAGAGCTACGCCACCTTCGCCACCTTTTGCCCATACTTCGGACAGACGAACGTTAACGCCAAGCTCTTTACATTTAGCCTCAACCAGATCAAGCTCTGCTTTTGTATCTGTTGGGAATGCGTTGATAGCAACTACACATGGCAGTTTGTATACGTTTGTGATGTTGGATACGTGTTTCAGAAGGTTTGGAAGACCTTTCTCAAGAGCCTCAAGGTTCTCGTTGTTCAGATCTGCTTTAGCAACGCCACCGTTGTATTTCAGAGCACGAACTGTTGCAACGATAACAACTGCGTTTGGTTTCAGACCAGCCATACGGCACTTGATATCAAGGAATTTCTCTGCACCAAGGTCAGCACCGAATCCAGCCTCTGTTACTGTGTAATCAGCAAGTTTCAGAGCCATCTTTGTAGCTGTTACAGAGTTACATCCATGAGCGATGTTAGCGAATGGTCCACCATGAACGATTGCAGGTGTTCCCTCAAGAGTCTGTACCAGGTTTGGTTTCAGAGCGTCTTTCAGAAGAGCTGCCATAGCACCCTGTGCATTCAGATCACCAGCTGTTACAGGTTTCTGCTCTGCAACTTTACCACGTGTGTATCCGATGATGATTCTGGAAAGTCTCTCTTTCAGATCTGTGATGTCAGAAGCCAGACACAGAACTGCCATGATCTCAGATGCTACTGTGATATCATATCCGTCCTCACGAGGAGATCCGTTTGTTTTGCCGCCAAGTCCGTCAACAACGTTTCTCAGCTGACGATCGTTCATATCTACACATCTTCTCCATGTGATCTTTCTTGGGTCGATGTTCAGAGCGTTGCCCTGGAAGATATGGTTGTCGATCATAGCTGCAAGCAGGTTGTTAGCAGCGCCGATTGCGTGGAAGTCACCTGTGAAGTGAAGGTTGATATCCTCCATTGGAACTACCTGAGCGTATCCGCCACCAGCTGCTCCACCTTTAACACCGAATACAGGTCCAAGGGATGGCTCACGAAGTGCAACCATAACTTTTTTGCCGATTTTGCTAAGTCCGTCTGCCAGACCTACAGATGTAGTTGTTTTTCCTTCTCCTGCTGGAGTTGGGTTGATAGCTGTTACAAGGATCAGTTTGCCGTTAGGAGCATCAGACTCTTTTAACAGATTGTAGTCGATTTTTGCTTTGTAGTTACCGTACTGCTCAAGGTATTTCTCGTCGATTCCAGCTTTAGCTGCGATTGCAGTGATTTTCTGCATTGTACATTCCTGAGCGATTTCGATGTCAGATTTGAAACCCATACACTATCTCCTTTCCGTGACAGATCGTCACATACCACCATCTTTTGGTTACCACACCCTACTATACTCTATTTTATTATGGTAAAAAAAAACAGCATTTGCCTATACACATACAAATACTGCCCAGACGGTCGGCCTTCAAGTTCTGCTTCCATGTGGTCGTTTTCCACTCATCCGTCAGTACACAGAACTAATTCATATTTACGTGAATAAGTATACCAAAATTACGGTTGTTTGGCAAGAAAAAGAGAGAAAATTTCTCCTTTTCAGAAACAATTTTTCGAGAAAAAGGGTTCTTTCCTTATATAAAGCAGATTTCAAAAGAATGAATAAAAATTACGAAATTATTACAAAATGTGTAAAATTCTCTTGCACTGAAAAACTAAGTGTGGTAGTATGTACTCGTTGAAAAATGTTTCAAAATTATTACAAAATTAATTTTTAATGGGAGAAATCACATGAAAAAAAGAAATATCAGTAAATCCATTGCCCTTGGTCTGGCAGCAGCCATGGTCCTTGGTCAGACACTTCCTGTAGGAGCTGATCAGGCAGCCATTGATGCAGCAAGAGCTGAGGCAGCTGAAACAGCAGCAGCACAGGAAGCTGTATCCTCCAGCATTTCTTCATTAGAGGCACAGAAGAGTGAAGTTCTGGGTCAGCTGGATGATGTAGAGGTAAATATTGTTACAACAATCGCTGCAATCAATTCTCTGTCAGAGCAGATCACCGTAAAAGAGGGTGAGCTTGCAGTTACAACAGAGAACCTTGGAGCTGCTGAGGAGCAGAAGGCGATTGAGTATAATGCAATGAAAAAGAGAATCCAGTACATCTACGAGACTGGCGGAGATGCAGGATGGGCTACAATCCTTCTTGAGGAGAGCAGCATTTCCGATTTCCTGAACCAGGCTGAGTATACACAGAAGATGTATGCATACGACAGAGAGTGTCTGGAGAATTACGCAGCAATTGTTCAGCAGGTAAGCGATCTGAAAAACCAGCAGTCTCTTGAGAAAGCTGAGCTGGAAGAGGCAAGAGCCGGTGAGCAGGAGCAGGAAGCATATTTCGAGCAGCTGAAAGAAGAATTGAAAGCAACAAGTGATGACTATGATGCACAGCTTGCTGAGTGCGAAGCAGTAGCAGCTATGTATGCTGAGATCCTGGAAGAGCAGAATGCAGCAATCAACCGTCTGGTAGATGAGCAGGCAGCTCAGATGGCAGCAGCAGCAAGAGCAGCAGCTGAGAGTGCAGCAGCAGCAAGTGCAGCTGAGGCAGCAGAGCAGGCAGCTCAGGCACAGCAGATCGCAGCTGAGGCAGCAGCAGTAGCACAGGCTGAGGCAAACAACGCAGCAGCAGCACAGGCAGCAGTTGAGGCAGCTCAGTCTGCAGCAGCAGCAGAGCAGGCAGCTCAGGCAGCAGCAGCACAGCAGGCAGCTGAGGCAGCAGCAGCACAGGCAGCGGCTCAGGCAGCAGCAGCACAGGCAGCAGCTGAGGCAGCGGCAGCTGAAGCAGCAGCACAGCAGGCAGCAGCACAGCAGCAGGCAGCTCAGGAGTCCTACTATGAGGAGCCAACTTACTCTGCACCATCCGGAAACTCCGCACTTGGTCAGCAGATCGTAAACTATGCATGCCAGTTTATCGGTAACCCATATGTATGGGGTGGAAACAGCCTTACAAACGGAATTGACTGTTCCGGATTCACACAGCAGGTTTATGGTGCATTCGGAATTTCCCTTCCTAGAACATCCGGATCACAGCACGGTGTAGGATATGCAGTATCTTATGCTGAGGCACAGCCAGGAGATCTGATCTGCTACAGCGGACATGTAGCTATCTACATGGGTGGTGGACAGATTGTACATGCAAGTAACGAGATCACAGGTATCACAATTTCCGGTAATGCAAACTACAGACCGATCGATACTGTAAGACGTCTTGTTTAATGAAACATTTTCAATATAACTGAATAGAAGATGATGAGAGGTCGCCGGCAACGGCGGCCTCTTTTTTCGATCGTTGAGGCTGATAAACATGCGTGTCCGCTGGATAAGGACAGTTTACAAGATCTGTTGCTGCTGTGAGAAAAGTGTCTGAGTATTCTGATTAATTGCTGAATTTCCATAAGGATTCTGAGATATAGGAAAAAGGAATGTATCTGCGCATACACACTATATAGTGTGTATACATGCATTTTGACACTATATTTAGATAATTTGCATATTGATTTCCGTAGTGGAATTGGATATAATGTGAGACGTAGTTCGGTTTCAGTGAAAAGAGACCGACAGGGGAAGTTAAACCGTTCCGGCAGGAAAAGGGGTCTGCCGGCAGCAATCTAACTTTATTATGAGGAGAGAGAATTATGAACATCATTAAGAGAAATGGATCAGAGGTAGAGTTTGATCTTGACAAGATCATAGTTGCCATCACAAAAGCAAGCAATGCCTGTGAGACCAATCGCTTATCTACTGACCAGGTTCAGGATATCGCTGACTACGTGGAATACAGATGTGCAAAGATGAATCGTGCTGTATCTGTAGAAGAGATTCAGGATATGGTAGAGAACCAGATCATGGCTACCGGTGCATTTGAGATTGCCCGCCGCTATGTTCGTTATCGTTTCCAGAGAACCCTGGTTCGTAAAGCAAACAGTACAGATAACAGAATCCTTTCACTGATCGAGTGTAACAACGAAGAGGTGAAACAGGAGAATTCCAATAAGAACCCAACCGTAAACAGCGTACAGCGTGATTACATGGCAGGTGAGGTAAGCCGTGACCTGACAAACCGTATCCTGCTGTCACAGGAGATCGTTGAGGCTGACCGCAACGGTATCATCCATTTCCATGATGGTGACTACTTTGCACAGCATATGCACAACTGCGATCTGGTTAACCTGGAGGATATGCTCCAGAACGGTACCGTAATCAGTGAGACAATGATCGAGAAACCACACAGTTTCTCCACTGCCTGCAACATTGCAACACAGATCATTGCGCAGGTTGCTTCCAGCCAGTACGGCGGACAGAGTATCTCTCTTACACATCTGGCACCATTCGTGCAGGTTTCCAGAGAGAAGATCAGAAAAGAAGTTCTGGAGGAGATGGAATTCCTTCAGTGCCAGCCATCAACTGAGCAGCTGTCTGAGATCGTTGAGAGACGTCTCCATGCTGAGATCGAGAAGGGTGTTCAGACACTGCAGTATCAGGTAGTAACTCTGATGACTACAAACGGTCAGGCACCATTCATCACCTTCTTCATGTATCTGAATGAGGCAAAGAATGAGCAGGAGAAGAAAGACCTGGCTCTGATCATTGAGGAGACTCTGAAACAGAGATTCCAGGGTGTTAAGAATGAGGCCGGTGTATTCGTTACGCCAGCATTTCCAAAGCTGATCTATGTTCTGGAGGATGATAACATTACAGAGGATTCTGAGTACTGGTATCTGTCAGAGCTGGCAGCTAAATGTACAGCAAAACGTATGGTTCCTGATTATATCTCAGAGAAGGTAATGAAGGAGCTGAAAGTAGATTCCAACGGTGACGGACACTGCTACACCTGCATGGGTTGCAGAAGCTTCCTGACACCATATGTAGATGAGAACGGCAAAGCAAAATACTATGGCCGTTTCAATCAGGGTGTTGTTACCATCAACCTGGTTGATGTTGCTTGTTCTGCCTGCGTAGACGGAAAGAACGAAGCAAAATTCTGGGAGATCCTGGAGGATCGTCTGGAGCTTTGCCACCGCGGACTGCGCGCCCGTCACGAGAGACTGAAAGGTACTCTGACTGATGCGGCTCCGATCCTGTGGCAGTATGGTGCTCTTGCACGTCTGAAAAAGGGTCAGACCATTGATTCCCTTCTGTATGGAGGATATTCCACACTTTCCCTTGGCTATGCCGGTCTGTGGGAATGTGTATATGAAGTAACAGGCAAGAAGCTGACTGAGAAAGAGGGAGAAGAGTTCGGTATCCGCGTTATGGAGAAACTGAATGAGGCCTGTGCTAAGTGGAAAGCAGCTGAGAACATTCATTATTCTCTCTACGGAACTCCACTGGAGTCCACCACTTACAAATTCTCCAAGTGCCTGCAGAAACGTTTCGGCATCATTCCGGGCGTAACAGATAAGAACTATATCACAAACTCTTATCATGTACATGTTACAGAGGAGATCGATGCATTCTCCAAACTTGCACTGGAGAGCAAATTCCAGGCTCTGTCACCAGGTGGTGCCATCAGCTATGTGGAAGTACCGAATATGCAGGATAACATCGATGCAGTTCTGAAGATCATGCAGTTCATCTATGAGAACATCATGTACGCAGAGCTGAATACAAAGAGCGACTACTGTCAGGTATGTGGTTACGACGGAGAGATCCAGGTAATCAATGATGAGAGCGGAAAACTGGTTTGGGAGTGTCCAAACTGCAAGAACCGTGATCAGGACAGAATGAATGTTGCAAGAAGAACCTGTGGCTATATTGGTACACAGTATTGGAATCAGGGTAGAACACAGGAGATCAAAGAGAGAGTTCTGCATCTGTAATCACTTAAAAATAATCATGATAA
>JAKSRN010000112.1 GCA_024403585.1 Lachnospiraceae bacterium
GTAAAGGGATGCGGATTTATTATTCTTGGCAGGATTCCTCTGGAGATTGTTCCGAAAACAGTATCATCGGTTCAGATACTGGATGACTGCAATATTTTTCAAATCCTGGATATTCTTCAGGAGCTGTTTACTCTTTTTGATGAGTGGAATCAGAAACTGCAGATTGCCCTGAACAGTCAGAGACCGCTGGATCTGATCATCCAGGCCAGTGAAAAGGTCTTTCGCAATCCCATGTTCATCCATGATAATTATTTTTATGTGTTGGCACGTTCTGAGCAGCTTGATAATGCCGATATCTGGGAATCTGATCTCAGAACAGGCCTGCCGGTAGTCCGCCATGGAATCCGTAATGATTTCCAGCTGGACCGTGAATATTTGGAGGGACTCAGTGAAAGAAAAGCGGTCCTGTTTTCTGCGAATCAGAGGGGATACCAGATCTTATATCGCAATCTTTACAGCAGTCAGCGTTATATAGGAAGAGTTCTGGTGGATGAGCTGGTTAATGTCATTCAGCCGGGTGATTATGATGTGATGGAGTTTCTTGCGGATTTTATTCAGGAGACGATCCGAAATAAAGGACTTGCCAGAGGTGGGTTTGACGATCATCTGGATCAGGAGGTCCGTCAGCTTTTGAATGGACAGCTGAGAGATAACCAATCCCTTTTGCGAATGATGTTACAGAAAGGCTGGCATCAGGATGATCTGTACCGGTGTATGAAACTGGTCCCTAATCAGACCGAAGCGTTTCTTGTTTCCAATACAGCTGTTGTAGACCGACTGCACGTGCTTATGCCCAATTGCTATACGCTTCTTTATGAGGACAGCGTCGTAATGATCGTAAATATGACCAGCATGGATAAGCCGGTCAATGAGATTGTTGCCGGTCTGGCTGTGTTCCTGAGGGACAATCTGATCAAACTGGGAATCAGTTCTGAATTCAATGGATTCTTTCGCCTGCGCAGTGCATACAAGCAGGCAACCATTGCCCTGGAGCAGGGAAAACGAAGTGAAAGTATGTACTGGTATCAGTATTTTGAAGATTATATTATGGAGTATGTTACGGAAACCATGTCAGCTGAGATGCCTGTTGAGATGCTGGTATCAGACGCCCTGAATATCTTGCGTAAATATGATTCAGACAATAATACGGAATTGTATAATACATTAAAAATATATCTGCGGCTGGAACGAAATCTTCTTCAGACCGCAAAGAAGCTCTTTATCCACAGAAGTACTCTTTCTTACAGAATTGAACGAATTCAGAATCTTACAGGGGTCAATCTGGATGAATCCAAAACCCGATTAAAACTGCTTTTTTCTTTCGCCATGGAAGAGTATGTTCGGTTCAAATCCTGAGTTGTTCCTGAGTAGTAGAGAAAATCAAAACGAAAACGAGAAAAATCAGAAAAGCAAAAACGCAATCTGCAGTGGGCAGATTGCGTTTTTGCTTATATTAAGAACTTTAGTTTGCTGTAATCCAGAGACTGGTAGATTCCCTGAGCCTGCTTTTCTATTTCCTTCAGGGTATCTGAGGAAACACCTGCAGCAAGAGGAAAGGTTCGAATGATGATTCGCACAAGATCCATAGGCTGCAGATCGATCTCGCCTGCATAAAAGCGGTTCAGGAGTTCCCGGCGGGAGCCGAAATCGATGGAAATATAGGCCTGGAAGAAAGGCTCTGAAAGATTCAGCTCCATCTCATCTGCTATTTTCCGATAGACATGCTCAATATAGGTATTCAGAATTACTGCGTTGGAATGGTTTCTCAGAGATTCCTGATATACCTGCAGGTTTTGGGGATCGCCCATAATGATTGAATAATAGATCAGCTGTGTGATGGTATGGGCCAGTAAAACATTGGTCTCACCCAGATCTGAATACAGTGTTGAATAGACAAACAGATCTATATTGCCAAGAAAATCCAGATAGATCTGCTGCACAATATCTTCTTTTTTCTTGAAGTAATAGTGTACCAGACTTACTGGATCTTCGGAAAGCTCGGCAATCTCCTTGATCGTTGTACCTGCAATTCCCTGTTTATAGAAAAGGTATTTGGCATTGTAAAGAATAATGTCCCTTTTATAGGTTCCCTTCTGATATCTTGCCATAGGCCTTTTGCCTCCTTTGGTTGGTGTTATCATTTTATCATGAAATACTAGAAAAACGTAACCGCTTTTTTGATAAATGACGTCAAAAATAAATATTTGTAAAAGTGCACAAAAATAAATATTTATTTTTGGAAGTGAAAGTCAATATTTAAATTGACCAGAAGGTCAGATCTGTCATATAATAATAGTGACATCATGGGTGATGTTAGTACGGAGGAAAAAGGAGAATAGTGATGACACAGAGAGAGCTTTTACTGGAAAGCCTGAAAAAAGGCGGAAAACCTGCATGCCTGAACAATAACTGGAATATGTTCAGACCAATCGGTGGAGACCCATGTTTTAAATTGATCAGAGGAAACCGTATCCGCGGAACATATTCCTATGATGTATGGGGAACCTATATTCGTTTTGAGGAGTCTGATCCGGCAGCCGTTCCGATCGTAACTCCAGAGAACCAGGTAATCAAAGATATTGAGAACTGGAAAGAGTACGTAAAAGTTCCTGATCTTATCGGAAAATGTTCTGAGGGATGGGAGACTGCAATCGAGAACCACAAAAAAATCGACCGTGAGAAATATCTGTCCTGCGTAATTATGGGAACAGGTATCTTTGAGCAGCTGCATATGCTGATGACATTCGAGGATACTCTGATGAATCTGGTAGATGAGGATGTTGAGGATCAGATGCATGAGCTGATCGATGCAATCTGTGAGTACAGACTTACTTATATGAAACTGGTTGTTGAGAATCTGCATCCGGATCTGATCGTTTCTCATGATGACTGGGGTTCCAAAACTGGTCTGTTCTTCAGCCTGGATACATGGAGAGATTACTTCAAAGAGCCATACCGCAAACTGTATGATTATCTGCATTCACAGGGCGTTATCGTTATGCACCACAGTGATACATACCTTGAGCCACTGGTAGAGGATATGGCTGAGATCGGTGTTGACATCTGCCAGGGTGTTCTGCCGGATAACAACATTCCTGAGATCTGTAAGAAAGTCGGCGACAGAATGCTGATCATGGGTGGTATCGATTCCGTAATCGACCGTGAGGATTCTACAGAGGAAGAGATCCGTAAAGAGACAAGAAGAGCTTGTGAGGAGTACGGCGATCTGCCAGGCTTCTGGCCAGGAATCACATACGGTGGACCAGGATGTATCTATCCACACGTTGAGGCAATCGTTGTTGATGAGATCAACAAGTTCAACAAAGAGAAATACGGTGTTGTTGCTGAATAATCAGATTTGATCGGAAGCAATTTCATAGCTGAATCAAACAATAAACGAAACGGGGGGCTGCGGTCCCCCGTTTTTTTGCGTCGCAGAGGCACTTTGTTCCGCTTATTTGTACGTAATTGTACCGCTTTTGTACAGCCTTCGGTGTTGCCATTACCGGTACTTTAGGATATTATAGTATATTGAAAATATTACAATAGCATTCGTATGCGCTTCTTCGGGAAGCTGCCGGGTGCGTTGCTTAAACGTATACAGGAGGTAACAAGTTTGGCTGGAATAGATCAGAGCAAGATCCGTAATTTTTGTATTATCGCTCACATTGACCACGGAAAATCCACACTGGCAGACCGTATCATTGAGAAAACCGGTTTGCTGACCCAGCGTGAGATGCAGGATCAGGTTCTGGATAATATGGATCTGGAGCGTGAGCGTGGAATTACGATCAAAGCACAGGCGGTTCGTACCGTCTATAAAGCAAAAGATGGGGAAGAGTATATTCTGAATATGATCGATACCCCGGGACATGTAGACTTTAACTATGAGGTATCCAGAAGCCTTGCTGCCTGTGACGGCGCCATTCTGGTTGTAGATGCTGCACAGGGAATTGAGGCACAGACACTGGCCAATGTATATCTGGCTCTGGATCATGATCTGGAAGTGTTCCCTGTTATCAATAAGATCGATCTTCCAAGTGCCGAGCCTGAGCGTGTTATCAACGAGATTGAAGATGTAATCGGTATCGAAGCACAGGAGGCTCCTCAGATCTCTGCAAAAACAGGTCTGAATGTGGAAGATGTTCTGGAAGAGATCGTGAATAAGATCCCTGCTCCGGAAGGAGATGCAAAGGCTCCTCTGCAGGCACTGATCTTTGATTCTGTTTACGATTCCTATAAAGGGGTTATCGTATCCTGCCGTCTGATGCATGGACAGGTAAAAAAGGGAACCCGTATGAAGATGATGGCTACGGGTGCAGTTGCAGAGGTTGTTGAAGTTGGCTACTTTGGTGCCGGCCAGATGATTCCATGTGATGTTCTCTCTGCCGGTATGGTAGGTTATATCACCGCCAGCATTAAGAATGTTGCCAGCACCCAGGTGGGTGATACCATCACAGATGCTGACAATCCTTGTTCAGAACCACTGCCTGGATACAAAAAAGTAAATCCTATGGTATACTGCGGTCTTTATCCTGCAGACGGTGCCAAGTATCCGGACCTTCGTGATGCCCTGGAAAAACTGCAGCTGAACGATGCTTCCCTCTTCTTTGAGCCGGAGACATCCATTGCTCTGGGATTTGGATTCCGTTGTGGATTCCTGGGACTTCTCCATCTGGAGATCATTCAGGAGCGTCTGGAGCGTGAGTACAACCTGGATCTTGTTACTACAGCACCGAGTGTTATCTATAAGGTACATAAAACTGACGGCACCTGTATCGACCTGACCAATCCGACCAACCTGCCGGATCCGTCAGAGATTGATTATATGGAAGAGCCGATCGTTAAGGCAGAGATCATGGTAACTACAGAATTTGTTGGTTCCATCATGCAGCTGTGTGAGGAGCGCCGTGGTCAGTACCAGGGTATGGAGTATATGGAGCAGACAAGAGCCATGCTGCATTACCATCTGCCGCTGAATGAGATCATCTACGACTTTTTCGATGCATTGAAATCCCGTTCCAGAGGATATGCATCCTTTGATTATGAGCTTCTTGGCTATGAGAAGAGTGATATGGTAAAACTGGATATCCTTGTAAACCGTGAGGAAGTGGATGCCCTGTCCTTTATCGTATTTGCCGGTTCTGCCTATGAGAGAGGAAGAAAGATGTGTGAGAAGCTGAAAGAGGAGATCCCTCGTCAGCTCTTCGAGATTCCGATCCAGGCAGCGATCGGATCCAAGATCATTGCCCGTGAGACGGTGCGCGCAATGAGAAAAGACGTTCTGGCAAAATGCTACGGTGGTGATATTTCCCGTAAAAAGAAACTTCTTGAGAAACAGAAAGAAGGAAAGAAACGTATGCGCCAGGTCGGCAATGTAGAGATTCCTCAGAAAGCTTTCATGAGCGTTCTGAAGCTGGATGAAAACTGATGCCGCTGGAGCTTTATATCCATATCCCCTTCTGTGTCAGAAAATGTGCTTATTGTGATTTTCTGAGTTATGCAGCAGGGAGGGATCTGCAGAGGGACTATGCGGAGGCTCTTTTGCAGGAAATCCGAAGCCGGGGCCGGCAGTTAAAGGGTTCCGGCAAAAGCATCGTCAGCATATTCTTTGGAGGCGGAACTCCGTCCATTCTTCCTGCTGAATGGATCTGTGAGATCCTGGATGCAGTCAGGATGGAGTTTTCTCTGGAGGAGGATGCTGAAATCTCTCTGGAAGCAAATCCGGGTACAGTTAATGCTGAAAAACTCTGCAAGTATCGCAGGGCAGGTATTAACCGCCTGAGTTTTGGCTGTCAGAGTACTCTGGATGAGGAACTTAAGATGCTGGGAAGGATTCACAGCTTTAGTGAATTTCTGGAGAGTTATTCGCTGGCGAGAGAAGCCGGGTTTTTCAATATAAATGTTGACCTCATGTCCGGACTTCCGGGCCAGAGTGCCGCTTCCTGGGAGAAGTCTCTTCGCACGATTGCAGAACTGAAACCGGAGCATATCTCTGCCTACAGTCTGATCCTGGAAGAGGGAACTCCTATGTATGAGATGCAGGATCAGTATGCTTTTCCTGATGAAGAGGAAGAACGGCTCATGTATGAGCGGACCCATGAAGTACTGGCGGAGTATGGCTTTAGCCAGTATGAAATCTCTAATTACAGTCTTCCGGGAAAAGAATGCAGACATAATCTGGGTTACTGGACCGGGAT